>JBDWKL010000045.1 GCA_039973685.1 Hyphomicrobiales bacterium | reverse complement strand
GAAGCTGAAAAACCCGTTATGTTATATTCGGTTGGCAAAGATTCAGCCGTTATGCTGCATTTGGCTCAAAAGGCCTTTTATCCATCAAAGCCCCCTTTCCCGCTGATGCATGTGGATACCACATGGAAGTTCGGCGAGATGATCGCGTTTCGTGATGAGATGGCGAAGAAGCTCGATATGGAGCTGATCGTCCACATCAACGAAGAAGGCGTGAAGCAAGGCATCGGTCCGTTCTCCCACGGTTCCGCCATGCATACTGATGTGATGAAAACCCAAGGCCTCAAACAAGCGCTTGATAAATACGGATTTGACGCAGCCTTCGGTGGCGCGCGCCGTGATGAAGAAAAATCTCGCGCCAAAGAACGGATCTTCTCATTCCGCTCCAAACAGCACCGTTGGGACCCAAAGAACCAACGCCCAGAGCCGTGGTCAATTTATAACACGCGCATCCAACCGGGCGAGAGCATTCGCGTGTTCCCGCTTTCCAATTGGACCGAGCTTGATATTTGGCAATATATCCATTTGGAAAATATCCCAATTGTACCACTTTATTTCGCAGCACCACGTCCCGTGGTTGAGCGTGATGGTACGTTGATCATGGTTGATGATGACCGCATGCCGCTTGATGGCGAAACGCCGGTTGAAAAAATGGTACGCTTTAGAACACTCGGCTGCTACCCACTGACGGGTGCCGTTGAAAGCAGTGCTGCCACATTGCCAGACATCATTCAGGAAATGCTGCTTACCACTCAATCAGAACGCCAAGGGCGCATGATTGACCATGACAGCACAGCCTCGATGGAGAAGAAGAAGCAGGAGGGGTATTTCTAATGTCCCATAAATCTGAGCTCATTGCCGAAGACATCAACGCCTATCTCAAGGCGCATGAAACAAAATCCCTGCTCCGCTTTATCACGTGTGGTTCAGTGGACGATGGCAAATCTACCCTCATTGGCCGTTTGCTTTATGAAAGCAAGATGGTGTTTGAAGACCAGCTTGCTGCCCTTGAATCAGACAGCCAAAAAGTTGGCACACAGGGTGAAGGCCTCGACTTTGCTTTGCTTGTCGATGGATTGGCCGCAGAACGCGAACAAGGCATCACGATTGATGTGGCCTATCGCTTTTTCTCAACCGAAGGCCGCAAATATATCGTGGCTGATACACCGGGCCACGAGCAATACACCCGCAACATGGCAACAGGCGCTTCAACAGCAGACCTTGCCATTTTGATGATTGATGCGCGTAAGGGCGTTCTCACTCAGACCCGTCGTCACTCCTACATCGTCAATCTACTTGGCGTGCAAAACCTTGTTCTTGCCATCAACAAGATGGACCTCGTGGATTATTCCGAGGAACGCTACGACGAGATTGTTGCTGAGTACAAAGCTTTTGCTACAGAAATTGGCATAAGCGACGACCGCATCACACCAATTCCAATGTCCGCTCTTGTTGGTGACAACATTACAGAAAAGACGGATGCTCTTTCTTGGTATGAAGGCGGCACGTTGATGGAGCATCTGGAAACAGTGCACATTAGCGAGAATAAAAACACCAAACCGTTCCGCATGCCCGTACAATGGGTGAACCGCCCTAACCTCGATTTTCGTGGTTTTAGTGGTCAAATTGCCAGCGGTACACTTTCGGTTGGTGATGAAATTCGTGCGCTTCCTTCTGGCAAAACCAGCAAGGTTGAAAGCATCGTCTTCCCTGTCAAAATTGACGGTGAGGACAAGCTTGATCAAGCCGTTGCCGATCAATCTGTTACCATCACGCTTGAAGATGAAATCGACATCTCACGCGGTGATGTGATTTGCGGCAAGGACGATCCAGCTGAGGCCGCCGACCAATTCCGCTCCACGCTTTTGTGGATGGATGAAGATGAGATGCTGCCTGGTCGAACCTATCTGATGAAGATTGGCGCAAAGACCGTGCAAGCAACAGTGGCAGCACCCAAGCACGTTGTGGACATCAACTCGCTTGAAAAGTTGGCCGCACCAACACTCACATTGAATGCCATTGGTACTTGCAATCTGGCACTTGATCAAAACATTGCTTTTGACGCTTATGAAGACAACCGCACAACGGGTGCCTTCATCCTGATTGACCGCATGACCAACCGTACCGTGGCTCTCGGCTTTGTAGAATATGCGCTGCGTCGCGCATCGAACATTCATTGGCAAGCCATGGATGTGAATGAGCAAGCACGTGCAGAACAAAAAGGCCAGCGCTCTGCTGTTTTATGGTTCACAGGTCTTTCTGGATCAGGCAAATCAACCATTGCAAACGCTCTAGAAAAGCGCCTGTTTGCCATGGGCCGCCACACGATGGTTTTGGACGGTGACAATGTGCGCCACAGCCTCAACCGCGATCTTGGCTTTACAGAAGCTGACCGCGTGGAAAACATTCGCCGTGTAAGCGAAGTATCTCAGCTGATGGTAGAAGCAGGCTTGATTACGCTTGTGTCTTTCATCTCACCTTTCCGTTCTGAACGGAACATGGCGCGTGAGCGCATTGGTGATGGCAAATTCTTGGAAATATTCGTCGACACGCCTTTGAGTGTTGCCGAAGACCGCGATGTGAAAGGGCTTTACAAAAAGGCTCGTGCTGGTGAAATTAAAAACTTCACAGGCATAGATAGTCCTTATGAAGCGCCAGATAATCCGGAAATAACGATCAACACGGTCGACCAAACACCAGAAGAAGCAGCAGAGATCATTGTTAAATATCT
>JBDWKL010000044.1 GCA_039973685.1 Hyphomicrobiales bacterium | reverse complement strand
GCCAACTCCTGCACCTTATCATCGCTCAAGCCTGCTTGTTGATCAGCAGAAGCGTCAGATGCATTGTCAGCTTTCTTCGTCAAATCAATCACCGTCTTAGGCGCAGATGCTGCCTTTTGTCCGTTGGAAACTTTAAAATGTTCCACTTTTACACGGCGCGGCACAAGAGTATTTTTCTCGTCGCCATCAGTCTTCGTTGAACGCGCCACGACACTCGCGGCAGGTTGTTCAATGGCAGGAGCGTTGGCAGCTAAATTGTCAGAACTATCACCGCTCGATGTAATCACGTGGTGCGCACTAGCTGCCAAAACCGCAACTGTTGCCAAGGCTGCAAGGCCAACACCTGAAGACAAAAATTGTTTCCAAGTACGTTTTTGTTCTTCGTCACCAATTGCAGTCACAACCGGTCCTGTATGAGTCCGCTTATCCATGCTAACAGCGGATGCCTCAAAAGGTGCGATCATATTTTCAGCACCCGGTACAGCGAGCGTATACCCACCTTTACCAATGGCCACCGGCAAGTTAGGCCGCACGATTTGTGGCTCAGGCTGCACAGTCGCATGAACTGGAGGCAGCACCTGTTCCACAGGCTGCATTGGCGCATCCATGCTTGGAGATTGCATTTGTGGTGCAACCTGTAGCGGAGCTGATACTGGAGGAAGGGAGGATCTTGGAGCTAAGTCAGCACCGATAGGGCTGAACGACTCGACTTCTGGCAACAAAGTCTCAGAAGAATTTGTACTACTCATAACACACCTACTCAACAAGGCATGAGCAACAACACAACGTGCTCATACAACTAAAACTGCAAGGCGCGCACTGATGCACCTTGTTTACTGTCCAAAGTGTGCCTGTCGCCGATTAACATCGGGTTAAACATGTTTTTTGGCGAGTTGTTAACGCTGTTATTGTGTTGTGAGATACAATGAAAACACAAAAAAAGGCACCCAATTGGATGCCCTTAAATATTTGAATTTATTCAATAAATTATCCGTCGTTACCTCTAATTCGCAAGCCTTTAGCAAGACGATTAGCACGCGCTTGATTTATGTCTGGGCGCAAAATTTCTTCGGGGAATTGAGCCAAACGACGATACCCTGAAGAGGTAAAGTGGGTTCCATCCTTCGCTCGCAGAACGGCTTTTCTACCTTGAACAGTCTTTCCTGAAGGCTGCCATTCGCCATTCTCATCATTGGTCACATCCCATGTCTCAATGAAATGAATACCGTGCTCATCAGCTTTCTCTTTAAAGATCGCGTTGAAATGAAGGTAATCCTCACGCAAGCTTGCAACGCGCACATTTGGCAGGCCCACCCAATAGACCGCAATCTTCTTGCGCTTCAAGGCGCGGATCATACGGTCGATGCGTGCTCGGTAAAGTTGTTCCCATCCAGGTGTACGGAAATGATGGCGTTTGCCCTTCGCACGAATTGATTGCGCGTCGTTAGCGCCGAACATCAGCACGGCAAGTTGGAAGCCACCGCCATTGGCGATTTTCTCCATGTTTTCCATCCAGTCAAAACGGTCACTGCGTACAATACCTGTGTTCGCTTTAGCCTTTTTCACAACCTTAATTGCAGGTGCCACGGAACCACGGAAGTTCTGGTGCAAGCCCTGCCATAAACCGGAACCAAGAGAATCTCCCAAAACGTATATATTATACGTGTCGTTGATGGGCGGTAGCTTGATGTAAAGTGGGCCTTTAGCAACTTTTGGAATTACGCGCTCAAATGGATTTTCACGCGGGAATGGAAGCAAGAGGGCTGGATCAATTTCAGCAGCTTCCTCGCCTTCCTTTAGCGATGCATTTGCTGCATTTGGATCAGCGACAGCTTTTGATGCATCATCTGATTTAGACTTTGCGGGGTCGGCTGGCGCGAGAGCAACCTTTGGTTCTTCCACTTTCGACGCTGTGTCGTCATCAGCAACTTTCTTTGCGTCGACGCCCTTCTCTTCAGCCTTATCCGCAGCTTGGGTAGCGGCATTCGTCTTTGCCTCAGTTTCAGCCGCAGCTTTTTCGCTTGCGTCTTTACTTAAGGTTTCAGCATCAGCGACAGTATCAGCAGCCGTTTTAGGCGTAGCCACCGCTTCTTTTGTCGCATCCACGCGCTTTGCAGCGTCATTACCTACGACTTCGTTGAGAGCGGGTGTTTTAACGTCTGAGACTTCAGCCTCTTTAGGCTCGTTAGGCTCTGCGACAACATCTTCTGCCGCTTTAATCTCGGCGGTTTTTTCTGCCGCGTCCTCAGCAACATCAGATTTTTTAGCCGCAGCTGCTTGTTTAGCCGTTGCTTGTTCTAACGTCTTTTCTTTCGCACGAACCAAGTCGCCAGTCAGCTTTGCTGCGTTTTCCTTCTCACTTAAGAGTTGCGCTTTAAGTGATGCAATCTCGGCTTTCAACAAAGCCAGCTCATCTGCATTCGCAGCACTTTCAGAACCAGCAGCAGCTGAAACATTAGCGTCTTGCGGTTGATCTTGGTCGAGTATAACGCTTGATGTGGTGACTGAATCTAGATCGACGGTACTTGACGCTTCATTGCTCGCATTCTCAGCTGGCAACTCTGCATGTGGACCCAATTGCGCGAGTTCAAAAACACCACCATTTTCATTCAGATCCGGTCTTACCCTCGGTAGGACAACTGGATCTTTTCGGCGGCGAACAACAGACGTTTTTTTCCGTTTTGGCTTAGCTTCAAGCTCAACAACTTCTTCAACAATTAGCTTGGGTGTTTTTTTCTTCAAAACTGGAGAAATGATAGTCTCTGAACCGAGCGTGCTTTCAGCGTATGAATGCGAAATCGCCCCAATTGACACGCTCAAAAACACGACAGAAGCAAAATACATTGCGCTATGAGTATACGTTTTTGTCATTTCAGCTCTAGATCTATTGGTTGCAGTCATGGGCGTTGCAAAATACTCAATGTGGAACATGAAAAAACAACGTGCGCTACTGGTTCGTTTAACGCAATATTCGACGAAAATTGCAAGAGTAAATGGGTTTTTAGGTTTCACAAACTCTCGACTTTTTAATATGTTGTGTGGAAATCACACCGCACCCTACGGAAATTTATAATGGCACCGAAAAAACAGGAAGATGTACTTAGGCGAACCGATTCTGATGGAATCGCGCTAGCAAAGCAGCTTCTAAGGCAAGCAATCCAAGGCAGTCTCGCCGCTTTGGAACACGAAAGCGGCCATCCATTGGCAAGCCGTGTAACGGTTGCAACAGATGTTGACGGCACGCCCATTATCTTAATTTCGGAATTATCCAACCATACAGCTGCCTTGATGAATGATCCGCGCTGTTCATTGCTGGTTGGTGAAATAGGAAGCGGTGATCCCCTCGCCCACCCACGTATGACGCTCATTTGTTCAGCGAAACAATTAGATCGACAATCAGACGAAGGACAACGCGCGCGAAAACGGTTTTTAATGCGCCATAACGCGGCTGCTCTATATGCAGATTTTGGCGACTTTCATTTCTTTAAATTGAAAATCGAACGCGCAAATTTGAATGGAGGGTTTGCCAAAGCCTACGCCCTTAAAGCGGAGGATTTCGTTTTAAACGATGAAACATTGTGCGCTGCTTTCGCCGACGCTGAAGACGGTGTGATTGGCCACATGAATGAAGACCATCAAAAAGCGATCACCCATTATGCCAAAACCGCAGCACCTGAGCTTGCCGCCGATTACGACGAGCTAAGCTGGCTTATGACGGGCATTGATCCTGATGGTATTGACTTGAGAGCAGATGACATTGCCCTTCGCATTCCCTTTGAAGACGCGCCCATCAAAGCAGACGACATTCGTGCCGTTTTGGTGAAGATGGCAAAGAGCGGCTAGCGGCTCATACCCTTTTCTTCAAGCTCACCCAAATAGGCGGCCCATCGCTCTGCATGTTCAACGCCAAGTTCGCGCAGATACACCCATGAGAATATACCGGTATCATGGAGGTCGGTGAAGGTTATGCGTACAGCATAATTACCGACTGGTTCCATTTTCATAATTTCAACATCACGCTTACCCGGGACCGTTTTGCGCTGGGCTGGCGAATGGCCTTGAACTTCTGCAGATGGGCTGGTGACGCGCAAATATTCAGCGCTCAAGTCAAATGTTCCGCCATCATCAAAAGAAATAGTTAGAGAGCGCTTATCTTTCGACACACGCAATTCTTTAGGCCATGCATTTTCACTCATTTCATCCGCCTCGTTCGTTCATTACCTCTATCTTGGTAAGGTGTATTGAGCAGTCAGACAAGCATAAGAATGCTGCTCGACCGCGCAATAATGCGAAGTTGGGTGAGGTTATTGTTTAGTCTTTCGTGAAGACAATACTTGCGCGGTGGCCATGCGGGTGTCTATCTAATGGTTATAAAACCAATCAGGGATCAGCTAGACCTATGATAGACATCGCAAAACGGGTGTATGATCACCAATGGAAAATCGATCCGATCGTTAGATCGTTGATTGATACCGATTTCTACAAGCTCCTGATGGCCCAGTCGGTTTTTCGCCATAAACCAGACGACAACGTAACCTTCAGCCTGATCAACCGCACCAAAGACGTAAAACTGGCTGAACTGGTTGATGAAGGAGAATTGCGCGAGCAACTCGACCATATCCGCTCCCTCAGCCTATCGCGTGGTGAAAGCACTTGGATGCGCGGCAATTTGTTTTATGGCAAGCGCTCCATGTTCCAGCATGATTTTATGGAATGGTTGGAAAACCTCCAACTACCCGCCTATCACCTCGAAAAATATGATGGTCAATATCACCTAACCTTTGAGGGAAAGTGGTGTGACGTCATGTTGTGGGAAGTGCCTGCCCTTGCGGTTTTGATGGAACTTCGTAGCCGCGCCGTTTTGAAGAAAATGGGCAAATTCGACCTTCAAATTCTCTATGCACGCGCCATGAACCGCGTTTGGGAAAAAATCCAAAAACTGCGGACTATGGATAACTTAGCCGTCGCAGATTTCGGCACCCGTCGCCGCCACGGATATTTGTGGCAAGACTGGTGTGTTCAAGCCATGAAAGAAGGGCTTGGTGATGGATTTGTCGGGACATCAAACTGTCACATCGCTATGCGCCAACAAGTGGAAGCGATTGGAACAAACGCCCACGAACTCCCAATGGTTTACTCAGCCCTTGCAGAAAATGACGAAGAACTGGCCAGTGCACCCTACCGCGTTTTAGAAGATTGGCAGGTTGAACATGACGGCAATTTGCTCATTATCCTTCCAGACACCTATGGCACTAAGGGCTTCTTCGAACGCGCACCAAAATGGCTACAAAACTGGACTGGCGTGCGCATCGATTCAGGCGATCCAGTGGAAGCGGCTAATCTCGTTATTAAATGGTGGAAAGACAATGGTCAGGACCCGCAAGAAAAACGGCTCATTTTCTCTGATGGCTTGAGCGTTGAAAGGATCTCGTCCCTTCATGCACAATTTGCGGACAAAACCAAAATAAGCTTTGGTTGGGGAACACTTTTAACTAATGATTTCAGAGGGTTAACCGACGGAGACGCATTGGCGCCATTTTCCATGGTGTGCAAGGCAATCGCGGCCAATGGCAAGCCAACAGTCAAGCTGTCGGACAACCCGCGCAAAGCGATGGGCCCTGCGAGCGAGATTGAGCGATATAAACGTGTTTTCAATGTGGGTAAGCAGATCGAAGAAGACGTGCTGGTTTAGCCTATGCAGGCTCAACGCTATCGTTGAGCCTGAAGTTTTGCCAGCCCTACCCTCAAGACTTCCTGAACACTTGTTTGCAAGGTTGTCGTTTGGTTTCGCACCTCAGAGGAAAGCCCTGCCACTTGTTCAGCACCCGCACTGGCAGAATTTGCAGTTTCATTGAGCGACAAGATGTGATGAACAATCTCAGCAGCACTACCTGCTTGGCCTTCAACAGAGTCTGAGGTCGAAGCTGACAGCTCAAAGATGTCTTTTGTCGTGGAAGAGATGCCAGAAAATGCTGTCTGCGATTGCTTCATGACATCAAGCACGTTGTTGATTTGACCGTTGATCTCTTCAGTTGCCTTTGAGGTTTGATCTGAAAGTGTTTTAACTTCAGCCGCAACAACTGCAAAACCACGTCCCGCTTCACCAGCGCGCGCAGCCTCAATCGTTGCATTCAATGCCAAAAGGTTGGTCTGATCGGCAATCGCCTGAATAGTCGTTGCAAAATTTGCAATTTTTTCCATCGCATCGCTAAGATCAGAAAACTGGTTCTCTGTAGAAACAACAGCGTCAGTGGCTCTTTCCGCCGCATTGGTTGTTTGCTTGGCGTGGTCATTCACCGATGACAGAGCTTGGTTCATCTCTTCTGCAGCTTCAGAAATCGTCGATGTTTTAGATGATGTGTCGGTTGCCGTTTCAAGCAAGGTTTCTGACGCAGCCGCTAATTCGTCTGAAATAGAGTGCATGTGATCGCACAAATCAGAGACTTGAGATTCCATATCGCTTTGGAAAGTACCGAGCCATTCATCGACAGCTTTTTCGCGCTTAGCAATATCCGATACGTCCATTCCCAAACCAACAGAAATATTGTCGGACGAACGAGTTTTAGCAACTCTTAAAATAGCACCATTTGCATATTCGCGGTCGGCGGTACTGAATGGTTTATTCTGATTGTCTATCAATCTTGCAAGTTCAGACTCAAAATCACCGTCAAAGTTCTTTTCCATCAACTGCAAGCGAGCCATTTGCTCATATTTAATCGGGTGATCGAGCTTGTCCCAAACGCTATCATAGAGCTTTTGGTAGCCCTTGTTCCAGATGATCAAGACATTATTTTCATCAAACACTGCAAAAGGCATATCGCAAGCGTCGATGCCGCTTTGCAACTTTTCAAGCTTTGCAGTGTCAGTCGTATTATCATTAGAACCAACGCCATTTTCTGGTGTCAGTTCGCGCTTTTTCATAAAGTTGATCATCTTGAACTCCGTTAATTACGAAGCACAATAACCACGAAGTATTAACCATTGTTTAGTCAAGTCTTACGATTTTCCTCAAATCGAAAACCAAATAACTATCCAACAAATGCTTTTTCAATTACGTAAGCGCCCGGCTTTGCATTAGAGCCTTCTTCAAAGCCTAATTTCTCTGCAAGTGCGGAGATTTCTTCAAGCATTGCCATAGAGCCGCAAATCATGATGCGGTCTTCTTCAGGGTTAAATCCGTCAACACCAACCTCTGAAAAGAACTCGCCTGAGTGGATCAGCGTGGTAATGCGCCCCACATTTTCAGACTTCTCTTGGGTCGTCGTTGGGTAATGAACCAATTTATCGCCAACTATTTCTGACAAAAGTTCACTTTCATTGATCTCAGAAACAAGATCATAGCCATATTCAAGCTCAGCTCTCTCACGTGTGGTGTGAACCAAAATAACACGTTCGAATTTTTCATAAGTCTCTGGATCGCGAATGATCGACGCAAATGGTGCAACGCCTGTGCCTGTCGACATTAGATAAAGGTTCTTGCCTGGAATAAGCGCATCATGAACAAGCGTGCCTGTTGATTTCGTGCGCATCCAAATGCTGTCACCTGGTTGAATTTTCTGCAGGTGAGTCGTCAAAGGTCCGTCTTCGACCTTGATCGAGAAAAATTCGATGTGCTCTTCCCAGCTTGGCGAAGCAACAGAATAAGCACGCCATACCGGCTTTTCACCTGGCAGACCAATCATGACAAATTCACCAGAGCGGAAACGAAACGCAGCTGGACGCGCCACACGGAAAGAGAACAAGCGATCTGTATAATGCTTCACTTCAAGCACAGGCAAATCGTAGACGTTCTTTGGAACTTCGAAAGCGTGTGTCGGTTCTACTGATACTTCAGATTTTAGTACTGCATTGGTCATTGCGTCATCCTGTTTCGACGAGAAGCAGATAATTCATTCGCATACTAATGAATTTCCGTTAAAATATGCTAACCAAAATCAAAAAACAAGTGGGAGAGGATTATTATCCAGTTAGCAAAACGAAAATTCCTGAACTAGCAGCTATCGTCCGTCATTAGCTCGTATTTCAGTTTTCTGATGGTTCTTATATGGGTTGCATCGCACAATGAAAAGAAATTTCCTCCTCATAACAGCCAATATCCGAAATTATTTTTCCTAAATGATGACTTTGTTCGCGTTTACTGGTTGCTACATACTAAATATTAAGGTTACAGGCCCTCAAACCAAGATTTAAAGACCGACAAAGCAAACAGTTTTATTTATGAAAATATTGTGGCTAAACCAACGTCCAATAGCCACATCAAAACCGTCCACCTACCCGCTCATCAATTACTCAAAATGGCGGAAATCCATATAATTAGTATTAATCTTTCATTGCTACATTGCTCCAAATTGAATGAACTTTGGGCTTTGTCGTGGTATTCAGTTCCATCCCTTTTATTTTTATTTTTTTGCCAATTGTGCTCGTCGGTTACTGGCTTATTGATCGTGCAATTCCCGCTTATCGCTTCATCTTTTTAACAATCGCGTCCCTCGCCTTTTATGCGGTTTGGGATTGGCGTTATGTTTTTCTGCTTTTGGCAACACTGATTGTCAATTACTTCGCCCACCGCCATCTCATCAACAAGCCCAGCAAACCAGCGCTGACATTGATTATAATTTTCAATCTGCTGTTGCTTTCCTACTTTAAGTATTTGGGCTTTGTATCTGGCGAAATCAGCCGTCTCATAGGGCTTGATTTCGAAGCCTTTGATATTCTTCTACCGATTGGTATTTCGTTTTTCACCTTCCAGCTTATTGCTTTTCAGGTGGATACTTACCTTGGAAAGATTGGCGAGCAAAAAGTGGTGCCCTATGCCCTCTTCGTGGTGTTCTTTCCTCAATTAATCGCAGGCCCAATTGTCCATCATAGCGAGATGATGCCGCAGTTTTCTAAACGGCTGGACCGGTCAACATGGGCTTTAATGGCCGTTGAAGGTGTGTTGTTATTTTCTATCGGCTTGTTCAAAAAGGCTGTCATTGCTGATCCAATCGGCGCTGTATCAAGCCGCGTCTTTGCCGTGATTGATGCTGGCGGAGAAGTTGCCTTCTTCGAAGCATGGGGTGCTGCGTTCGGCTATACATTCCAGCTTTACTTCGATTTTTCTGGCTATGCGGATATGGCCATCGGCCTCGGCCTTTTGTTTGGCATTCGCCTGCCGCTAAACTTCAACTCCCCTTATAAGTCGGTCAGCATTGTCGACTTTTGGCGTCGCTGGCACATGACCCTTTCGCGCTTCTTGCGGGATTACCTCTACATTCCTCTGGGTGGCAATAGAAAAGGCGATGTACGCCGCTATGCCAACTTAATGACGACAATGGTACTTGGCGGTATCTGGCATGGTGCTGGATGGGGTTTTCTAATTTGGGGCTTCATGCACGGCATGATGCTGGCCATCAATCATGCATGGTCTAAGCTTTACACAATACCAGGTTTTGGATGGCTCCGTCTTGTCATGATCAAGCCAGTCGCAATCGGCATCACGTTCCTCTGTGTTGCGATCGCATGGGTCCCCTTTCGGGCGGAGACGCTTGAAGGCATGACAACCATGTTTAAGGCCATGTTCATGATCACACCGCTCGCGGCCCCTAGTGAATTTGCAGGCACACCAGCACGCGACATTCTAATCTCGTTAGGTTTCAGCCTTGATGCGGTGAAGATCAATTATCTCAGCGATTGGGCGGGCATTGTGCCTCATTTAGCCCTTGCAATTGCGCTTGCTTTCTTCGCGCCAAATTCCATGGCGATTGCATCAAAATTCACTCAAATAGTTGCAGGCTTCAATGAACCTGATCAGCAAGGCTCTCACGGTTTTGCCCGCCTTACCAGAAGCATCGCGCCTTATGCGGCGGGTAGCGGCCTTGCAACATTCTTCCTCTGGGCGGTCTTGCATTTAAGCTCCGTCAGCGAATTTTTGTACTTTCAGTTCTAAGGCAAGTTTATGGTACGTTTCTTATCTTCCTTTGTTCTAATCGTTGCCCTTGTTATGGGCGGGCTTGCCTATTTCGCCATTGATATGGAACCCTATGCGGGGACAGCCACGCGCCGTGGTGGTTTTAAAGAACATACCTACGGCTGGCTCGCGCCACAGGTCTATCAAGCAAGCCATCTATATGAAGAAATTGATGACCCAAAAGAAGCAGATAATGCTGACGTCTTGGTGGTCGGAGATAGCTTTTCCAATTCACCAAATAGCTGGCCTGATTATCTGGTCGAAAAGACTGGCCTAGATACCAAGGTCATTCATTTTTCAAAAGTAAAATTGAATACCTTGCATGAAGAACTGGCCGCCCTTGAAAACCCGCCAAAACTCACAATCTTGATCAGTCAGGAATGGCTTGCCGCCCGTCGCCTCAGTACATTGGCGCACTGTGATGCGGAACCGCACAAATATTCATTGAGCCAAGCAAAGCCGATCTTGATGAAGCGTCCGATTAAAGGCAATCGACAAAAACACTACCGCCGCACAGCTGAATCATTCGGTGAGAAATTCGATATTGCGCTTAGCTTTGTCAAAAAACGGATTTTACATACGACTGTTTTGGACAACGAAATTAAGAAATTTCACCTTGACGTCGACCACGCTTTTTCCAGCCGCAAGTCCAACGTGTTTCTTGCCCAACCACGTGCCGTTGCATCCTATAACGAGACAAACTTGCAGCAATTAACACAAGGCGTGCAGTGTTTTGCAAAGCGTGGCCAAGAGTTTGGCATGAAGACAGCCGTCGCCATTTTCCCAAGTCCTCATCAAGCTTATTGGGACCATGTGATAGAAGCAGACCGCAAAGCTTATCCTTTGCATAAAACCTTGTCAGAGAACTTGCCTGATCTATCGCCTGCCCTAACAATTGATCTTCTAACACCGCTCAAAGAAGCCGTGGATGATGGTGTGCAAGACCTTTATCTCGCAGATGACCACCATACAGGCACTGCCGGTTATAAAGTCGTGACAGACGCCATCGTGTCGTCTTTGCTGAGAGAAAAATACATCAAAGAAGATCCCAATATCGTCTACGGCTTACGTTTAGGTTTCCGAATTAACTCGGAAAATTAAGGCAACCCAATCTAGATTGCCAAATCGGTTATCTCAGCAATATGCATTTCCAATAGTGACGCAATTTCGCCTTTGCATGAGCCACAGTTCGTGCCTGCATTAAGGCAATCCCCGATGGCCTTTACTGTATGGCAACCACTCGCTGTCGCATTTATAATCTCATTCACCCCCACCCCGAAGCAAGAGCAGACCATCGCCCCCTTCTCAATCCTATTGGCTGGAGGGCGAGCGGCTATCACTTCTTGGCGCAATAAGGGCGTGTCAAAGTCTTGTTGCAAGCAATCCACCAGATAGCTGCGAGAGGCAATAACAGGTTGAGGCGCGAGGAACATGGCAGCGTGCAGTTTGTCATCTTTAAACCAGACAGCCCGCTTATCTGCGCTATGCCGATCGTTATAAAGTTGCGGGGCATCGTGCAAGGTATCGCCGAGCACAGTACGACCAAAATCGTTCAGATCATCAACAGGTTTGATCAATGCAAATTCAGCGCGCCAACCGCCTTCGGTTTTAGCAAGCGCCCAATATGCTGCATCACCAAAATCTGGTTTTTCTTGCGAGATGAGGAAGCCATATTGAGCTGGATCAAAACGTTCCGCGCTTACGGCCACGTTCTTCAAAGCAGGTTGTCCAGAAAATGGATCAACAACCGATGCGAACAAAATATCCACACGTGCATTAGCGGCATATTGATCAGTCCAATGTAGCGGCACGAAGAGATTGCCGGCTTTTTGCCTATCCGTAATCAAAGCACGCACGAAAATGATGCCGCGTTCATTGCTAAGCGCTACTAAGTCCGCATCATTGATGTGCAAGTGCTCAGCATCATCAGGATGGATTTCACAAAATGGCTCGGCCAAATGAGAAGACAGGCGCGCCGTCTTAGCGGTTCGTGTCATCGTGTGCCACTGGTCACGAATGCGCCCTGTATTCAGAGTAAAAGGATAGTCTTCAGTCGTGCGGTCTTGTGGTTGAGAGGATACAGCAATAAAGCGCCCTTTCCGATCTGGCGTGTAGAAATCACCTTCAGAAAAGAACCGTGTTTCACCCATTTTTTCACCAGCACGACAAGGCCACTGGAACGGGGCTAAATCATTATAGTCCTTCGCATCAATCGTACTAAGTGCACCGATGTCAAAGTCTCGACTGTCATCGTTGTGATAAGCTGAAAGAGACGCATGTTCGCGAAAGATAGAAGCATAGTCGCGATAATCAAAGCCCTCCTCAAAACCCATTCGCTTTGCCACTTGTGCCATATGCCACCAATCGGCTTTGGCTTCCGCTGGCGCTTCTAAGAAGGCCTTTTGTCGCGAGATACGGCGTTCTGAGTTGGTCACCGTGCCGTCTTTCTCACCCCAAGCTAAGGCAGGTAATTTCACATTGGCATGACGCACAGTATCCGTCGTCTCAGACACATCAGACACCACGACGAACGGGCAGTTCTTAATTGCATCTTGAACAAAATCAGCATCTGGCATGGAGTCCACAGGATTTGTTGCCATAATCCACAGCGCTTTAATGCGGCCATCAGCCACAGCCTCAAACATATCAACCGCCTTCAAGCCTTGTTGGTGCGGCATGGTCGGTGAATTCCAGAAATCTTGCACGAGAGCGCGGTGGTTTTCATCCTCAATATTCATGTGGGCCGCAAGCATATTAGCAAGCCCACCAACCTCGCGCCCACCCATCGCATTTGGTTGCCCGGTGATGGAAAACGGGCCCATACCCGCTTTGCCAATTCGACCAGTCGCAAAATGACAATTGATAATGGCACTTACTTTATCCGTTCCGCTTTCAGATTGATTGACCCCTTGGCTATAAACAGTCACGACCTTTTCGGTCTTTTCAAAAAGCGAATAAAACTCTTCAAGCGCATCCAAACAAAGGCCCGTATCTTCTACCAATTGCTCGTTCGAAAGGCTGGCTGCTTGCGTGAGAGCCTCTTCAAAACCACTCGTATAATTCTCGATGTAATCTGCATCCAAAACACCTGCTTTGGATAAGTGCACCAATAGCCCTGCAAACAAGGCAACGTCGCCATCTGGATTGATTGGCAGGTGGATGTCTGCAAGGTTTGCCGTCATTGTTCGGCGTGGATCGACGAGCACCACTTTCATATCCGGACGTGCTTCTTTAGCCGCAGCAATGCGTTGATAGATGACTGGATGGCACCAAGCTAAATTAGAACCGACGAGAACGATCAAGTCAGCTTCTTCCAAATCCTCATAACAACCCGGCACCGTATCTGTGCCAAAAGCTTTACGGTGCCCTGCAACAGATGAGGCCATGCAAAGTCGAGAATTCGTGTCAATATTGGCAGAGCCGATATAGCCCTTCATCAACTTATTCGCGACGTAGTAATCCTCTGTCAAAATCTGACCAGAAACATAAAACGCGACGCTGTCAGGGCCATGTTCTTTTATGCTTTCGACAAACTTCTCAGCGACTAAATCAAGAGCATTGTCCCAGCTCACCCGCTGACCGTCCACTTGCGGATGAAGCATGCGGTCATCGAGTGAGAGCGTTTCCCCTAGCGCTGACCCTTTGGAGCATAAGCGGCCAAAGTTTGCCGGATGGTTCGGATCTCCTTTTATCGAGATCGAACCATCCGCTTGTGTGGTCGCCAGAACGCCGCAACCGACACCACAATAGGGGCACGTGGTTTTGGTTGTGGTCACAGAACGGCTCCCATATCCAACAAAATAGACTCTCCCTCTATCTTAATTGGATAACTTTTGGTCGCCCCCTCATCAGCGCCTTGTGCTTCACCTGTCTTAAGTGAGATCACCCAATTATGAAGCGGGCATGTGACGCAACCGTCATGCACGATGCCATTACTGAGAGGGCCATTTTTGTGCGGGCACTTATCTTCCAAAGCGAAGATTTGATCTTCAGCAGTGCGGAAGATTGCGATCGTGGTTTCACCCGCTTTAACGCACCGCGCACCAAGGCGCGGGATGTCTGAAAGCTCGCCAACCGACACCCAGTTTTGTGATACAGCATTCATTTGATAAACGCCTTCCCTCTATTCAGCAGCTTGTAATGGCAAGGTCGCCATTGGGTTAAATTCGTGCTTGTCTTTGCCAGAAACGCGTTCACTCCAGGGGTCGAATTGCGCGAATTTTTGACTAAAGACAAAGCGCTCATAATAGGCTTTGCGCTTTTCTGGCTGGTCCATGATTTGCGAACGGATTTCATCAAGACCAATGCGCTTGGCCCATTTGTAAATGCGTTCCAAATAAAACCCCTGCTCACGGTACATTTGGGCAAGAGCCACCACGTACTCCATCACTTCTTCTTCCGTCGTCACATTGCCGAGGATTTCCGTGCCCTTAATGTCGAGGCCAGCAGCACCTGCGAAATGAAGTTCAAAACCTGAATCCACACAGATGACACCGATGTCCTTACAGGTCGCCTCCGCACAATTACGCGGGCAACCGGAGACAGCGAGCTTCAGTTTCGCAGGCGTCCAAGACCCCCACATGAACTTTTCAAGCTTGATACCAAGTCCGGTTGAATCCTGCGTACCAAAGCGACACCAATTCGTGCCGACACAGGTTTTTACGGTGCGTAGTCCCTTGGCATAGGCCTGTCCGGAGACGAACCCAGCCTTGCCAAGGTCTTCCCATACACCGGGAAGGTCTTCTTTCTTGATGCCCAACATATCAATACGCATACCGCCTGTGCATTTGACCGCAGGGATTTCGTATTTATCAACGACGTCAGCAATCGTCCGCAATTCGTGAGCGGAGGTCATCCCGCCCCACATGCGCGGCACAA
>JBDWKL010000042.1 GCA_039973685.1 Hyphomicrobiales bacterium | reverse complement strand
CTTTTGCGCAAGTTGCTGCTCAATTTTATCCAGCCGCAATGCGCCCCGTGTCCGTTATTGCGACCGGTGAAATTTCATCGCACGCCTTCATTTCACCGACAGCAAAGCTAGAAGATGGTGTGACCGTTGAGCCTTTCGCGGTCATTGGCGCTGAGGTTGAGATCGGTGCAAATAGCATTATCGGTTCAGGCGTGAAAATCGGTAACAAAGTAAAAATTGGCCGAGATTGCGCCATAGCTAGCAATGCAGTTATCGAACATGCGCTAGTTGGTGACGAGGTTATCATTCACCCTGGTGTGAAAATTGGTCAAGATGGTTTCGGGTTTTCGATGTCAGCAATGGGCCATTTGAAAGTACCGCAAATTGGACGAGTGATCGTTCAGTCGCATGTTGAGATGGGCGCAAACACCACTATAGACCGTGGCGCGAACCGCGACACCATCATTGGTGAAGGTACAAAGATCGATAACCAAGTTCAAATTGGTCATAATGTCGTGGTTGGTCGCCATTGCATATTGGTGGCCCAAGTCGGCATTTCGGGCAGTACGACCTTAGAGGATTTCGTTGCAATCGGTGGACAATCGGGTGTTAATGGACATGTTACCGTCGGTATGGGCGCGCAAATTGCCGCAGTCAGCGTGGTGCATGGCGATGTTCCTGCAGGCGCTCGATGGGGCGGTGTTCCGGCACGACCGGTGCGCGAATGGTTTAAAGAGCAGCAACTGCTCAAGCGGATGGTAAAAGGTGACAAAGCCAAACGCGATTAGTTAGCGATAGAGACGAAAAAGGCAATACATTATGGATACCGCAAGCGATACAACAACAATGGATAGCGCCGACATTATGCGTGTGATGGAGCTACTGCCACACCGTTATCCATTTTTGATGATTGATAAGATCATAGATATTGATGGCGACAATTCAGCGACTGGCATAAAAGCAGTCACAATCAACGAACCGCATTTTCAGGGCCATTTTCCACACCAACCGGTTATGCCTGGCGTGTTGTTGATTGAAGCGATGGCACAAACAGCGGGTGCTATCTGCGTTGCTGCTGGTGACAACAGCACACCTTCGTTGGTTTATTTCATGACCATCGATAAAGGCAAGTTCCGCAAACCTGTAGTGCCAGGCGATATGGTTCATTTCAAAGTGGTAAAGCAACGCCAGCGCCGCAACATCTGGAAATTTGCAGCACGTGCTGAAGTTGAAGGCGAGTTGGTGGCAGAGGCTGAAATCAGTGCAATGCTAGTGGCTGGTGAAGAATAATTCTGAGAAGCAAAGCGGTCATATGACTAATATTCATCCATCTTCCGTAATTGCAGACACGGTGACCCTTGGCAAAGGTGTTGAAATCGGTCCATTTTGTCACTTATCTGGCAATGTTACGATTGGAGACGGTTCACACCTGCACAGCCATGTTGCCGTATCGGGCAACACGACGATTGGTTCGGGCGCTCAGATTTACCCTTTCACATCTGTTGGCCTTGCGCCGCAGGATTTAAAATACGCTGACGAAGATACCCGTCTGGTTATTGGGAAAAACTGTATTATCCGTGAGGGTGTTACTCTAAACCCCGGCACAGTTACAGGAACAAGCGAAACCACCATTGGCGACAATTGCGCGTTTTTAGCAAACTCTCATGTCGCTCACGATTGTGTTGTTGGCAACAACGTCATTTTGTCTAACGGCGTCTTGCTGGCGGGGCATGTAACTTTGGGTGATCATGTCATTATGGGTGGCGGCTCTGCGGTGCATCAATTTACCCGCATTGGCGACTACGCCTTTGTCGGTGGACTTGCAGGTGTTGAGAACGATGTCATTCCATTCGGTATGGCCTTGGGCAATCGCGCATATTTAGGCGGCGTCAATTTGGTCGGCATGAAACGACACCAATTCGAGCGCAATAGCATTCACGCCGTACGCCAGCTTTATAAAGTTGCTTTTGGAAATCAAGAAGGCACCCTAAGCGCGCGTGTTGAAGAGATAACAGATGAACTCAAACAAGATGCGCAAGTTATGCGGGTTTTAGACTTTATCAGTGCATCCTCTGACCGTGCGTTTTGCATGCCTCGACTAAGTAGAGACTAGAGACGATGGCGGCTCACGACACACCGCCTACACGTAACCCCATCGGAATTGTTGCTGGTGGTGGTGTCTTGCCTGATGAGTTGGCAAAAGCGCTCTCAAAAAACAACACACCATTTTTTGTGGCGACCATAAAAGATGAGACAACAGCAAGCTTTGACCCCGCTGCTTCAAGTGCATTTACTTGGGGTGAAATTGGCAAAATTCTCAAATATTTTAAGACCCACAACTGCAGCGAACTTGTCCTATTAGGGCAGATCACTAAGCGTCCTGAATTCTCTTCGATTATAGGAGACGCTGGAACCATGCGGCTGTTGCCCAAGATTGTCACAGCGATGACTGGTGGTGATGATAGCCTCTTGAGCAAGGTCATAAAACTCATCGAGAATGAGGGCTTTTCGGTCTTGGATATTGAAGGGATTGCCCCTGAGTTATTCCTAGCTGAAGGGCTTTTTGCTGGTCCGCGCTTTCCTAAGAAACTCATCCCAGAGCTCACGCAGGCCCTTGCTGCCCTAAAAGATTTAGGCAAACATGATGTTGGCCAAGCGCTCGTCATAGAAAACGGACGTATCATTGCCGTTGAAGGGGCTGAGGGAACAGATGCCATGTTGGAACGGGTTGCGAATTTACGGCAATCAAAACGCATCTCTCAAAAACCTAAAAACGGCTTTTTGGTCAAAATGACTAAAGCAGGCCAAGACCGCCGCGTAGATCTGCCGACCATTGGGCCCAATACGATCATCAATACAGTGGCGGCTGGCCTTACAGGAATTGTGGGTGAGGCGGGTTCTGTCCTCCTTGCAGAGCGTGATAAAATCAAAGACCTTGCGAAAAAGAACAAGGTATTTCTAATTGGTCATAAGGCAGAAGAATAATGAAAAGACCCCTTCGCATAAGCTTGGTTGTTGGTGAAGCATCTGGTGATGAACTCGGTGCGGACCTTATGACGGCACTTAAAGCAAGGCATTCAGGCCCCATCGATTTTTCAGGCCTTGGTGGCAAGGCGATGCGCGCCGCAGGCCTTGATCCACTTTTCGATATTGAAGAGATCGCCGTGATGGGTATTTCTGCCGTAGTTGGCAGACTTCCTACCATCTTGAAACGGATCAACCAAACCGCACAGACGATCATTGATGAGCGCCCCGATGTGCTGTTTATCATTGATAGCCCAGACTTTACTCATCGTGTCGCCAAGAAGGTTCGGGCGGTTTTACCTGATTTATTGGTCATCAATTACATTTGCCCAAGCGTTTGGGCATGGCGCCCGTCACGCGCGAAGAAGATGACTTCTTATGTTGATCACGTTCTGGCGATCCTTCCCTTCGAACCGGATGCCTTAGAGCGCCTTGAGGGACCACCAGCGACATTTATCGGTCATCCGCTGGGTGAGCATGCCCTTGAACCGCGCGCTATCCCTAAAAAAGGAGAACGGCGAACATTGTTGGTTTTGCCGGGTAGTCGCAGTGGCGAAGTAAAACGCTTACTTCCAGCCTTTAAAGGGACGATTGAAGTTCTATCAAACCGCCGTTCAGACTTTGACATTGTAATTCCTGCCGTAGAGCGCCAAGAGGGCATGATACGCGAGCACATCAAAGATTGGGCGGTGAAGCCAACGGTCGTGACCGGCAATGATGCAAAGAAAGCCGCGTTCACATCTGCTCACGCAGCGCTTACAGCCTCTGGAACTGTTTGTCTGGAATTGACGATGGCAGGTGTTCCTGCTGTTTCAACTTATCGCTTAGACCCGATGGCAAGACAATTGCGCCCGTTTATCAAAGCGTGGAGCGCAAACCTTCCAAATTTGATTTTGGATTATCCAGCAGTTCCAGAATTCTTTGATGAGTTTGTGCGCCCCAACATACTGGCTCGCCATCTTGACCGCTTGCTTGATGGAACGCCAGAACGCAAAGCCCAAACGCAGGCTTGCCTCGCTGTTCAAAAAATCATGGAGCAGGCGAATGATAGGCCTGCGGCTGAAAAGGCAATTGATGTGCTGGAAAAACTGCTGATTAATAGAATTAAATAATCTTCATAAGCTTAGATATTGAAACAAAAAACGCGCCATATAGGCGCGTTTTTTATTCTTGAGATAATTATAAGCCGGAGCTTATTTGCCACGCATATCGAGTGGCACATATTCGCGCACATCTGCACCAGAATAAATCTGACGTGGACGACCAATACGCTGTGATGGATCTTCAACCATTTCTTTCCACTGAGCAATCCAACCAACAGTTCTTGCAAGCGCGAAGAGCACTGTAAACATTGTTGTTGGGAAGCCGAGAGCTTTCAATGTGATGCCTGAGTAGAAATCAATGTTTGGATAGAGCTTCTTCTCGATGAAGTACTCATCCGTCAACGCGATGTGCTCAAGTTCCATAGCAACTTCCAACAATGGATCGTCTTTGATGCCTAGTGAATCGAGAACTTCGTGGGTTGTCTTCTGCATGATCTTCGCGCGTGGATCGTAGTTCTTATAAACGCGGTGACCAAAGCCCATCAAACGGAATGGATCGTCTTTGTCTTTTGCACGGCGAACATATTCAGGAATTTGGTCTTTCGTTCCAATTTCCTCAAGCATGTTCAATGCAGCTTCATTGGCTCCACCGTGAGCAGGGCCCCACAAGCAAGCAATACCAGCAGCAATACAAGCAAACGGATTTGCGCCAGAAGAACCAGCGAGACGAACTGTTGATGTCGATGCATTTTGTTCGTGGTCAGCATGGAGAATAAAGATACGGTCCATTGCTTTTGAAAGCACAGGATTAACTTTATATTCTTCACAAGGAACAGCAAAACACATGCGCAAGAAGTTTGATGTGTAATCCAAATCATTGCGCGGATAAACGAATGGCTGACCGATGTGATATTTGAAAGCCATTGCCGCAATTGTCGGCATTTTCGCGATCATGCGAAGGCTTGCAATCATACGCTGGTGTGGGTCTGTAATGTCTGTGCTGTCATGATAAAATGCTGAAAGAGCACCAACAACACCACACATAATCGCCATTGGGTGCGCATCACGGCGGAAGCCTGTGAAGAAGCGCGCCATCTGTTCATGAAGCATTGTGTGATAGGTTACCCGCTCCACAAAATCTTCTTTTTCCGGTGCATTCGGCAAATCGCCATAAAGCAGCAGGTAGCATGTCTCTAGAAAATCACCATGGTCTGCAAGTGATTCGATCGCGTAACCTCTGTGTAGAAGCTGCCCTTTGCCACCGTCGATAAATGTAATTTCTGAATTACAAGATGCCGTTGACGTAAAGCCTGGATCATAAGTGAACATGCCAGTTTGCGCATATAACGAAGAGATATCGATTACATCAGGTCCGATGACACCAGACTTAATTTGGAAATCAAAGCTCTTTCCATCGATGTTAAGTTGTGCTGTTTTATCTGACATTCTTATCCTCCATGTAATCCCAGCAGGGAACAAACCGACATGGCTCGTAATTAGCTGAGAGCGTACAAGTTTATGAAATTGCACGTGGTTTTCGTTGGCCATTGAGTACCCGATTTAGGTCTCAGGGGCAATACACTGCAACCAATTGACTAGGCGAAAGTAAACTATGAATAAAATCATATTAAGCTTAGGCCTGCCAAGTTGTTGTAAACAAAGACATCTCTTGATGTGGGCTTTTGCTGCACAGCAACATAAATATTTTTTATTGCCCTATTTAATTCAATTGATCTTTGATGCGAGCAAGTGATTCATCACGGCCAAGCAGTTCAAGAACCTCAAAAATACCAGGCGCATTGGTCGTACCAGTCAGTGCGCAACGAAGGGCAGGGCCAACTTTACCAAGCTTCAAATCGTTCGCTTCAAGGAATGTCCTAACTGAGCTATCCAACTCATCGTGATTCCAAGTCTGCACAGTTTCAAGTTCATCAACTAACTTGGATAGACGTTCCTTCGCTTCGTCATTCAAAATGGAAACGGCTTTATCCGTCAAAGGCAACGGAATGCTGTCATAAACAAAAGCTGCACCCTCAATCAATTCAATCAAGGTTTTTGAACGCTCTTTCAAAAGCGGCAGCGCTGCTTGTACTTTCGCGCGCTTATCATCTGAGAGTTTCGCCGCAATCGCATCGCCACCTTCGATCTCAGGCAAGATGCGTTCAATGTGCCCCATAAGCTCGCCGTCATCAGCTTGTCTAATATAGTGTCCGTTAAGGGCTTCGAGTTTTGTAAAGTCAAAACGCGCGGCGGCTTTGTTCATACCGTCAAAACCGAACCAAGCGATCATATCCTCAAGCGTGATAATCTCTTCATCGCCCTTTGCCCAACCAAGGCGAACGAGATAATTTTTCAATGCTTCAGGCAGATAGCCCAACGCGCGATAGGCCTCAGCACCCAATGCACCATGACGCTTTGAGAGCTTCGCACCATCTGCACCGTGAATGAGAGGAATGTGGGCGAATACTGGTACATCCCAATTCATCGCATTGAAAATGGCAGTTTGTCGCGCAGCATTGGTGAGGTGGTCATCACCGCGAATAATGTGGGTAACACCCATATCATGATCATCAACCACAACAGCCAGCATATAGGTGGGCGTGCCATCTGAACGAAGAATAACAAAGTCGTCGATATCTTTGTTAGGAATGCGAACTTCGCCTTGAACTTTGTCTTGAACAATTGTTGTGCCGTCTTGTGGTGTTTTTACACGGATAACGGGATCCACACCCTCAGGTGCCTCAGATGGGTCACGGTCACGCCAGCGCCCATCATAGGCTGGGGAACGACCTTCAGCTTTTGCGGTTTCGCGCATTTCAGTCAATTCTTCAGGCGTTGCATAACAGCGGTAAGCGGTGCCAGCCTCGAGCATTTGGTCCACCACTTCGCGGTGACGGGCAACACCAGCAAATTGAGATATCGGATCACCATCCCAATCGAGGCCTAACCAAGATAAACCATCAAGCAAGGCACCGACTGCTTCATCGGTTGAGCGCTCACGGTCTGTATCTTCAATCCGCAACAGCATTTTACCACCGTATCGCTTGGCAAAAAGCCAATTAAACAGCGCGGTTCTAGCGCCACCAATGTGCAAATAGCCAGTTGGTGAAGGGGCAAAGCGGGTAACTACCTGTTCGGTCATTGTAAGATCTCAAGCTAAAATTTGAGTGATATTGGCATCCAACGCAGTCGCTGGAAATGAACTTTGTTGCCATCTAACACGAAGCATGTTTGCAATGAAGCCGTGTTTTGAACAAAATAGCGTTGAGTAACGAGAGTAAGTGGTGTGGCGTTAAAAAATTTAGATAGCCGTAAGAGGGGGGACACGCGCGCCAGACCCTTTGCTATCGAAGATTTCACGAAGCCGCAGCAATGGATAGAGACAGCCAAATTACTTACTTTTCATTGCAAATTGCAGGTTCATGACGAGGTTGAAAAGGCGGAACCTTTCATCTGGTTCACTGTGGTTTTTCTGTTTGGCGTCGTTGCTTATTTCGCAGCGCCCCAAGAGCCATCACTCTTTGCAGTCTTGCTTGCAACCATCGTGACCGGATTTGTTGCCGTCGTTCTTCGCCATAAAGGTCGGCAGTTTTATTATGCTGCGGCCCTTGCAGCATTGTTCGCTGGTTTCACCGCTGCAACATTTCACACGTCATTAAAAATACAACCATCCGTTTCTCGTTCAATCAATCAAACCATCAAAGCACAAGTGGTAAGCATTGAACGGCGGGCTGATGGATCGCGGCGTATAATTTTGAATAATGTGCAACCGCAAGAACGAGAATTGGATACTCCTTTACCAAACAAGGTCAGACTTCGCCTTTTAAGTAAGAGCGCCATTATCAAAATAGGGGACACTATTCAGGCCAACATCAGACTATCGCCACCCATTGGCCCTGTCATACCCGGAGGTTTTGATTTTAGCCGAGACATGTTTTTCAAAGGGATTGGTGCGTCTGGCTTTATCTATGGAACGCCACAAATTTTAAAAACAGGCACGAATGTAGGCGGGATTGGCAACCGAATTGAACGATTGCGCAACTTAATTGAAACGCGGGTTGTTGATGCGCTCAAAATGTCTGACTTGGAGAATGTATCAGGCTTTGCAACAGCTGTATTGGTTGGAACAAAAGGGGCCATCAAACAGGAAGACAGAAGGGTTTTATCTGTTTCTGGTATCGCGCACTTACTCGCAATTTCAGGCTTGCATATGGCACTGGTTTTCACCTTTGTCATGTTTGCCGCAAGAGCAGGTTTGGCACGCTGGTCTGTCATTGCAAGTGATGTTCCTATCCGAGACATTGCTATTGGCTTGGGGCTATTCACAACTCTTGGTTATTATACGATCTCAGGAGGAAGCATCTCAGCGACACGCGCTTTCATCATGGTGTCGATAATGGCTTTGGCCTTGCTTTGCGGGAGACGTGCATTGAGCGTTCGCAATATTGCTATCGCGGCTTTCCTTATTCTAGCCCTGTCACCTGCCGCCGCAATTGGCCCAGGTTTTCAAATGTCATTCATGGCAACGTTGTTTCTGGTGAGTTTTTCCAGTTGGTGGCTTTTGCCGAAGGTCGACCAGAACGAAAACAAGATCTCAAGATGGAAACGTTGGTTTAATGGTTTCAAACGCTATGGCATTGGTCTCGTCGTTACATCGAGCCTTGCAGGGCTAGCCACAGCGCCAATAGCAGCTTTTCACTTCAATCAATTCGCGCCATTTGGACTTGTCGCCAATTTGCTTGCTGTTCCCGTATTTTCAATTCTCGTAATGCCATTCGGCTTCCTCGGCCTTATCGCCATGCCGTTTGGGTTCGAAGCTTATCCGCTTTTCATCATGGGCCAAGGCATCGTCATTATTCAGCATATAGCAGAATGGTTTGAACTACTTTCAAGAGGGCTATCAGCAGCACCTCAGCTCAATGCCACTTTACTGACGACCGTGTTTTTTATCATGATGATTGCAGCACTATTGAAAACCAAATTACGCTATATTGCGCTGGCGGTCGGATGCGGCATTCTCGCCTTCATGCCGAGCTTAGCGCCGCCAGATATTTTGATTTCAGAAGACGGGAAGACAGTTGCGATTGCAAAAGATCGCGGGCTTATTGTCTCCGGTGCGCGGGCAGGACGGTTTGAAACGAAGGTATGGCGACAAGCACTAGGGTTGCCAGAAAGCCGAACAAAAAAATCGAAACATCAAAGCTTCAACTGCGATCATTATGGATGCATCTACAATGCTGGCACATACTCAGTCGCGCATGTAAAACACCCATCGGCCTTTTATGAGGATTGCCGCAAGGCCTCCATTGTTGTGTCGACGCTTTCTGCACCAAAGTTCTGTTCAAACACTGCATTGGTCATAGACCGTAAAGCACTAAGACAGGGTGGGGCGCATAAGTTGTTTGTTCAAAAAACAAAAAAGGAGGGCGAAACCCTCCTTAATTTCAAAATTCAAAAAGCCATCCCAGACATCAAACGTCCGTGGCACGCTCAGTTTAAACCCTAGAGCCTAATACTGGCGAACAAGACCAACGAGCTTACCTTGAACCTTTACGCGGTCAGGGCCGAAAATACGGGTTTCATAGGCTGGATTTGCCGCTTCAAGAGCAACAGATGCCCCTTTACGACGAAGCCGCTTGAGTGTTGCTTCTTCTTCATCAACCAATGCGACAACAATATCGCCGTTATCTGCTGCACTTTGATTTTTGATAATGACAGTATCGCCATCCAAAATACCAGCTTCAATCATCGAATCGCCACGCACTTCCAACGCATAATGCTCACCATTGCCCATGAGATCTGGCGGTACGGCGATAGAATGAGAATGCTCTTGTATCGCAGAAATTGGTGTACCCGCCGCAATGCGGCCCATCACAGGTATGCTAACTGCCTGACTGCCATCATCTGATGTTTGCAAAGGCGCAGGTTCATGCGTTTTGCCAAGACTGCCTTCAATAACACTTGGAGAGAAGCCTTTTGATCGATTTGCAGATGCAAGGCCCGGCGTCACTGATTCTGGTAGTTTCAAAATCTCTAAGGCCCGCGCACGGTTAGGTAGCCGACGCAAAAATCCACGCTCTTCCAAAGCTGTAATCAATCGATGAATTCCAGATTTCGATTTTAAATCAAGAGCATCTTTCATTTCATCGAAGGAAGGCGGCACGCCACTTTCGCGGAGCCTCTCATTGATGAACATCAAAAGCTCATGTTGTTTTCTAGTTAGCATGGCAGGTAAATCCCGAATCGTTGCAATGGATACAAAACACGAACATATATAGATGTTCTAGTTGTGTTCTGCAACGGTAAATATTCCGTTAAAGAATAAGCCTCGTAATTGAAAAAGTACTAAGAGTGGTCCAAATTGGTCTAAATCTTTAAAACGTAGTGCGTTGATAAACTGATCTGATGATCGGTAATTTGTGTTAGATTAAATGCAAATAGAATTAAAAGGTAAAAACTAGGCATGGCCAAAACACCAAAATCACCAAAAAAGCCCAAGAAATCAGACAAAGCGAGCGCGACGCCCGCGCTTCCCGCGCTTCCCATGTTTTACAACAAGGTGGAGGCTCTTTCTGCCAGCGCCCATGGTGATTTAAAAGTAAAAGAAAACAGCAATGACGTCTCTTTTGCGCGTGAGGCCAAGTCACTCATGCTGACAGCTGTCGAATTTTCCCAAGCCGCTCGTCATTATCCTATTGTATTTGGCACCTCAGACGTTGGCGCCGTCCCTTTAGCTGTAACTGGATACACAGGAAGCGAAAATATTTTCATTGGAGACGATGGCAAATGGCGTGAGGGTGTTTATCTCCCAGCCTATGTTCGCCGTTATCCATTCATTCTAATCGAAAACGCCGATGACGACAGCGTAATCCTAGCGATCGACCCAACCAGCCCGATGATTAGTAAAGATGAAGGAAAGCCACTCTTTGAGGACGGCGAAGGCACTGAAATTGCTAAAGGCATTATGAACCTTTGCGTCTCTTATCACCGTGAGTATCAAAAAACCAAAATACTGTGCAAACAAATTGATGACACAGGCATTTTGATAGAACAATCGGCGGAGGCAACGCTCCCCGATGGCAAGAAGACGCAGGTAACAGGGTTCCGCGTTGTTGACGAAAAAGCATTCAACGCGCTCAGCGACAAAGAATTCAACAAACTTCGCAAATCCGGAGCTCTCTCGTTGATCTATTGCCACCTATGGTCAATGGGCACATGGAAAAACCTGTTCGAATAATCTCGTAGATTGAAATTGGCTGGCCGCGCCTAGAAATTCGTTGGAGCGCCGCCTGCCTCATTTCGTTTTGCTACAAAAGCATAAAGCTCGTCTTTAATGGCTTTGTCCAAGGCGGGCTTTTTGTATTCTTGGGGCATAGAAAGCTGAACGGCTTCAATTGAAATGCTTTAGAACCGCATGATCATGCACGTATCACCAGCTTGAGCGGCGGGCGCATGGGGTGGACGGATAAGCAGGGCGTTGGCTTTGTTAAGAACCGAGAGCAGTGAGCTATCTTGATTATCAAAAGCGGTTGCGACCAGTTGGTTGCCTTGTTCTTGCACATGGCAACGCAAATACCCTTCACGCTGGCTATTCTTTGACATCGGCGCACCAACAACAGCTTCTTGAAGCGGGTAACTTGGGTCACGTTGCTGCATTTGTAACAAAAGCGGTTTTAAAAACAGCAAGCTACACACCAGACTTGAGACCGGATTGCCGGGCATACCTAGCACCAAAACATCATCACCCCAACGCCCAAACATAAACGGCTTGCCAGGGCGCATGGCGATTTTCCAAAAATCAAGCGAAACGCCGCGCTCACCAAAAGCATCTTTGATCAGATCATGTTCACCAACCGACGCGCCACCCAATGTGGTGATAATATCGCAGCCTAACTCGCGTGCTTTATCAAGTGCTTGAGAAATTGCGGTTTTGTCATCCTTCGCGATACCAAGATCAACAGGTATGCCGCCATTGGCGCGCACAAGGCTTGCAACACCAAACGAATTCGACGAAATGATTTGATCAGCCGACGGCGTTTCACCTGGCTGAACAAGTTCGTCACCATTGGATAAGATACCAACCACAGGTCGCTTGTGCACAGGCAGTGTGGGCTCATTCAGGCTTGCAGCGAGGGATAGCGAACGGAAATCAAGCAATGTCCCAGCTTTAAGTTGCACAGACCCTTGCGCGAAGTCGAAACCAGCGGGGCGCACATAATCACCTAGCGGCGGGATTTCTGTCGGCGTGATAGCATCACCCTCACGCACAGCATCTTCTTGAATGAGGATGGTATCAGCGCCCGTTGGAAGCGGTGCACCTGTAAAGATGCGCGTTACTTCGCCAGAGCCTATTTCACCACCAAAACCATGACCAGCAGCAGCTTCACCAATAACAGTGAGCGCTTGATCTAAACTTAGATCTGCATGGCGCACCGCATAGCCATCCATAGCTGAGGCTGCGAAAGGCGGTTGATTACGGGTGGCAATCTTGTCGCTTGCCAACACCATGCCGTCTGCATCATGCAAAGGAAGTTCAATAATATCAGTGGTTTTTGCAGCAGATAAAACGCGTGTCAGGGCTTCTTTAACTGGCAACAACATGGGCTACGCCTTAAAATCGCCGGAAGCACCGCCGCTTTTTTCTGTGAGTTTGATACCCGTAATGGTCATGGAGCGGTCAACGGCTTTCGCCATGTCATAGATGGTGAGACAGGCAACACTTGCCGCTGTCAACGCTTCCATTTCAACACCCGTCTGTCCGCTGCATTTCGCCATTGTTGAAACACGCAAACCGGGTAGGGTATCATCTGCTTTAATATCAACATCCACTTTGGTAAGCGCCAAAGGATGACAAAGCGGGATCAGGTCAGATGTTTTCTTTGCGGCCATAATACCAGCCAAACGAGCGGTGCCGATGACATCACCCTTTTTCGCATCACCATTCACGATAAGGGCCAGCGTTTCAGGCTGCATGATAACAGCGCCTTCAACCCGAGCGGTACGCGTTGTGATTTCTTTGTAGCCAACATCAACCATGTTGGCCGTGCCGTCGCCATCAATATGTGTGAGATGATCGCTTTTGCCGTTCATAGAAATTGCCTCAAGCCGTAACTGTTTGTCGGGTCAAAAGCGTTTTCGTCGCTCCCGCAACATCATCTTGGCGCATCAAGCTTTCCCCGACAAGGAAGGTTGTAATACCAACCGCTTCCATTCGCGCCGTGTCTTCGCCTGTGAAAATGCCGCTCTCTCCAACTAAATGCATGTTGGAAGGCACAGCCGCCGCCAATTCTTCTGAGGTTTTGAGCGTCACATCAAAGGTTTTGAGATTGCGATTGTTGATACCAAGCATTGTCGATTTCAATTTCAACGCACGTTCAAGTTCCGGCATATTGTGCACTTCAATCAGCACATCCATACCGAGTTCAAATGCCTTGTCTTCAAGTGCTACCGCTTCATCATCCGTGACCGAGGCCATGATGATCAAGATACAATCAGCGCCCCACGCACGGGCCTCATAAACTTGATAGGTCTCATAAAGAAAATCTTTGCGAAGCGCGGGCAGGGAGCAGGCTTCACGCGCTTGAATTAGAAACTCAGGCGCGCCTTGGAAAGACGGGCCATCAGTGAGGACAGACAAACACGCAGCGCCACCGGTCGCATAATCACGCGCATGGGCAGGCGGGTCGAAATCTGGTCGGATCAAACCTTTGGACGGGCTTGCCTTCTTGATCTCAGCAATCAGACCGTATTCACCGGCGTCTTTCTTGGCATCCAATGCTTTTAGAAACCCACGCGGTGCTTCTTGATCCGTAATTTTCGCCTTCAAATCATCCAGCGAGACAATGGCTTTTGCCGCCTCAATTTCTTGACGCTTATAAAGTTCGATCTTCTTTAGAATGTCAGTCATGACGCGTTTGATACCTCAACGAGTTTATTGAGCGCACCCATGGCACGGCCAGACGCAATACTGTCACGCGCAAGTGCCACGCCGTCCGCCCAGTTGTCAGCCTTACCAGAAACAACAAAGCCAGCACCTGCATTAAGCAGGATGGTGTCAGTATGGGCGCTTGTTTCGCCCGAAAGTACAGCCTTTAGTGCCTCCGCATTAACAGCAGCATCCCCACCTTTAATGGCAGAAAGCGGGGCAGTTGTAATACCAACATCAGACGGGTTTAGAATTGCATCAGTCAATTCGCCGTCTTTTAAGATGCAGGCCTTTGTCGGGCCAGAAATTGAGATCTCATCCAGTCCGCCATCACCATGAACAACCCAAACATGCTTTGAACCGAGCGCTTGCAATGTTTCAGCCATTGGGCGCACCCATTCTGCTGAAAACACGCCAATCATTTGACGCGAAGCATTGGCGGGATTGGACATGGGGCCGAGTAGATTGAAAATCGTGCGAGTGGCTAATTCAACGCGGCAAGGGCCGACAAAACGCATTGCCGCATGATGGTTCGGCGCGAACATAAAGCCGATTCCCGCTTCACGGATACAACGAGCAATCGCGTCAGCATCCGCTTCCAAGTTAAGCCCAAGCGCACTTAGAACATCACCAGCGCCAGACTTTGACGACATTGCCTTATTGCCATGTTTCGCAATCGGAACACCGCCGCCAGCAAGCACGAAGGCTGATCCGGTAGAGATATTAAACGTGCCAGAACCATCACCGCCTGTACCGACAATATCAACAGCATCGTCAGGCGCATCAACAACAGTCATCTTGGAGCGCATAGTAGTTACAGCGCCGACCAGCTCATCAACAGTTTCACCGCGCACCCGTAACGCCATCAAAAACCCGCCAATTTGGGAAGGTGTCGCCTCGCCAGACATCATAATGTCAAACGCTTGCTTAGCTTCCTCGCGGCTGAGGCTTTCACCCGTAGCGATTTTGCCAATTAGCGGCCTTAGATCAGACATGGAAATTGCCCCTTAAACTTTCTCAGACACTGTTTTCGCAATATCGAGGAAATTACGCAACATGTGATGTCCATGTTCGGACGCAATGCTTTCTGGATGAAACTGCACGCCATGCACAGGGTGATGGCGATGCATCACACCCATAATGGTGCCATCATCAGCACTGGCCGTGACCACAAGGTCATTAGGCACGGATTTCGGGTCAATGGTGAGGGAATGATAGCGCGTGACGTTCACAGGCCCGTTCAGGCCTTTAAAGACGCTGATTCCTTCATGGCTAATGGCACTGACCTTGCCATGCATCAAACTGTTCGAACGAACAATATCGCCACCATAGGCTTGGCCGATGGATTGATGGCCTAAGCAAACCCCGAGGATCGGAACCCGACCCGCTGATTTTTCAATCAACTCAAGACAAATGCCAGCTTCATTGGGGGAACAAGGACCAGGTGACAAAATGATGCCTTCTGGCTTTAACGCCAAAGCCTCATCAGCTGTAAGCGCATCATTACGGCGAACATCAAGTTCAGCGCCAAGTTCACCCAAATAATGAACCAGATTGTATGTGAAGCTATCGTAATTATCGATGACCAAAAAGCTCATAGCTATTGCCCCCGCGATGATTGACTAGAAAAACGAACGGCTTCTTCTGCTGCTCTAAACAGGGCTTTCGCTTTGTTGACGCATTCTTGGAATTCACTCTCAGGATCAGAATCGGCAACAATACCCGCGCCCGCTTGCACATACATCTTGCCATCTTTGACAATGGAGGTGCGAAGTACGATGCAGGTATCCATATCGCCGTCAGCTGTGAAATACCCAACACAACCAGCGTAGATGCCGCGTTTTTCGTGTTCCAGTTCGTCAATGATTTCCATCGCCCGCACTTTAGGTGCGCCCGAGACAGTGCCCGCAGGAAAACCAGCAGCAAGGGCTGCGATCATATCGTGACCATCAGCCAATCGGCCTTTGACGTTTGAGACAATGTGCATGACGTGGCTGTAATATTCGAGGAAGAATTTATCAGTCACTTCTACAGAGCCAATTTCAGAAACGCGACCAACATCATTACGCCCAAGGTCAAGCAACATAAGGTGTTCGGCCAATTCCTTTGGATCACTTAGTAGGTCATCCGCATAGGCTTTATCTTCAGCATTCGTCGCACCGCGTGGACGGGTGCCCGCAATTGGCCGCACAGTTACGTCACCATCGCGCACTCGAACCAAAATCTCAGGGCTGGAACCAGCGACGGAGAAGCCATCATATTTCAGATAAAACAAATAAGGGGCAGGGTTGGTGCGACGTAACGCGCGGTATAGTGAGAACGGCGGCAGGGTGAATTCAGCCTCAAAACGCTGAGCAAGCACCACCTGAAAAATATCACCTGCGGCAATATAGTCTTTGGCCCGAGCGACCATGTTCAAATAGTCGGCTTTTTCAGTGTTGGATGAAATGTTGATTTCAAAATCAGCTTCGCCACCAATAGCAGAGCGGTCAATCGGTCCATCTAATTGGTCGATGACTGTACGCAATCTATCAATTGCTGCTTCATAAAGCCGATCAGCGTCCTCGCTAGTGCCGTTGTTTCTTACAGGCGTAACAACAATGATCTCGTCTTTTACATTATCGAAAATTACGATCACCGTCGGACGGATCATGATGGCATCAGGCGCGCCAATTGGGTCGGGATTGATATCCGGCAAATGTTCAATCAATCGGATCGTGTCATAGCCGAGATAACCAAACACGCCGGCCGCCATTGGAGGCAAGGTCTCTGGTAGGGGAATATTCGATTCACTCACCAGCTCACGCAGGGCATCCAAGGTTGGAAGCGCGCAAGGCGAGAAAGCTTGCGAATTGGTCAGTGCTTCCCGATTGATTTCAGCCTCATTACCAAAGGCACGAAACACGATGTCAGGATCGACACCAATGATAGAATATCGAGCACGGTTCGCACCGCCCTCGACAGATTCCAACAAGAAGCAATTCTCGCGCGATGTTGAAAGTTTCAACATCGCGGATACGGGTGTTTCAAGGTCAGCTACCAGACGCGTGTAAACGAGCTGGCTTTCGCCCTTTGAGAAGCGCTGAGTGAATTCAGGTTTTGACGGTTCAAACATTGTACTAGTAGTTGTGCCCACCACCATGCTGCTGGCGGTCAAGATCGGTTGCAAGAGCTATGGCTTCAGCGTTGATGCTTGTACCTTCACGGTTTCTAACGCGCACTAAGTAAGTTTCAATCACATCATTCTGGATTGCTTGAAGAACTTGCTCAGTGCCAGTTTCTGTGGCTTCAGCCTTTGGTACTTTTACTTCTTTGATATGAAGCACAAACACTTGGGTTGCTCGATCACCTACGGCAGTCGTAACAAAGCCTTCAGCACCATTAAAGGCGAGGGCAACGGCTGGGCCGCTTAGACCGTTAGCAGGCTCTCCGCGTTTAACACCACTTACCGTTTGAACCTCTTTTGCAACTTCAAGAGCGAGCGCTTGAATGGCGCGGCCTTCTTTCATCTTAGCAATAATACGGTCTGCCTCAGCGGCAACGGCTTTGTCCGTCTCAACAGCTACCCAATCAGCGACAACTTGGCTTTTAACTTCATCAAGCGTTTGATCGCGCGCTTCTTTAACATCGGTTACTTCAAACCAAAGATAACCATCGCGACCAACTTCAATCACATCGTTTTCAACACCGACATCTGTTTGATAAGCTTCATCAAGCAGATTGTTTAGGGCAGGCGTGTTTTCGTCGATCTCGCCACCCGCAGCCAATGCACCCGATTTAGCCACGTCAGCGACGGTCACAAGTTTTACTTTGAGCTTTTCAGCAATTTCCTCAAATGTTTCACCCGCCAAACGCGCTTCTTCTACCTGATCGAGCTTCGCAGATAATTCGCGATTGCTTTGATCCGCCGCGAGTTCTTTCTTGATGGCGCCCAGCGATTGTTCAATCCCTTGGGTTCCGCCACCTTCAACTGCATCAACAATGATAATCACCTGGCCAAAGTCTGCCGCTACAGCGTCACTTGGTTTTCCAACTTCCAAACCAAAGGCAACATCAGCGAGTTTTTGATCGATCAAAGCAGACTTGGTTGATGACCCAAGCTCTAGATCGTCTTTGGTGAGGTTCAACTCAGCCGCAACTTCATCGAAAGACTTGCCCGCTTTGATCTTATCAGCAGCTTCCTGCGCTTTTGCTGTCGTATCAAAGGTCATTCGTCTGATTGTCCGAATTTCAGGCGTCTCAAACCGGCTTTTGTTAGCGTCGTAATAAGCACGCGCTGTTTCATCTTTGATTTTGCTTTCCCAACCAAAATCAGACGTCAAAACAACCAAATATTTCAGTGAGCGATATTCTGGTGCGCGGTAACGCAATTTGTTCTCATTGAAATAGGTTGAGAGTGTTGTGTCATCAGGATCAGAAACAGCCTGAATGTCGCGAGAATCAAGTTCAATGAACTCAATCGTGCGTTCTTCATTGGTATGAAGGCTAACTGCCTCCTTCAAAACATTGGGAACAGCCACATCTTGTGTCAGCGCATCAACAATTTGACGGCGCGAATAAGTGCGGCGTTGCTCTTCCAAAAACTGGCTCTCGGTAAACTGGTTGGAATAAAGAATTTGCTGATAGCGGCCCGCGCTAAAATTACCTTCTCCATCCAAAAATGCCGGATCTTTCAAAATTTCTTCTGCAAGACGGTCATCAGAAATACCAACACCGAACTCATTGGCACGGTCATCAAGAGCTGCTTGATTAATCAAGCGACCCAATACTTGTTGGTCGATACCAAACTGTTGCGCCTGCTGCGACGTTAGGCGACGGCCAAACTGCTGGCTTAAACGACCGATTTCACCAACATACTGGCGTTGAAAGTCTGTACTGCTGATTGTCACGGAACCAACAGTTGCCAAATTACCTGACGCGAAATTGAACGATGCACCGGTAATGCCCCAAACAGCAAAACTTGCAATTAGGAGGCCTAAAAGAATCTTTGCAATCCAAGTTCCAGCAGCACTTCGCAGAAATGTAAGCATTTGACGTATTACCTTTGTCTTTAAACGTGTTTGCGCGACATTATTCACCAACGCTTCTTGTCGCAAGCGCTTATGGCGTAAATTTTGGATTATTGAGGTCTGCGATGTGTAACTTTTACGTTTTTCTTCGCATTTACCCTAATATCAACCCAAACAACACCTAAACTGTTGGAGATGAAGCGGCTTTAACAATTGCAATTGACTGCATACTGCGCTCTGATAAACCGAAATATGAATAATCAGTGAGGAGCAAATATATGTCTATCAAACCACTCGTTGCAGGCAATTGGAAAATGAATGGCCTGAAATCTGCGAAAGCTGAATTCGAGGCGATGCAAAGCCAATATGATAGTAGCTTGCAAGCCGTGGTTGACCTAATGATTTGCCCACCAGCAACCTTACTGAGCGCTTTAGCATCAACAAGCGGCGCGGTATCATTAGGGGCGCAAGATTGTCATGTGAATGTGAGTGGTGCTCATACAGGTGATTTGTCGCCTGAGATGCTACTTGATAGCGGCGCAAGTGCCATTATTGTCGGCCACTCAGAACGCCGTGCGGACCACGGAGAATCAAGTGAACTTGTGAGAGAAAAGGCAGAAGCTGCCAACAGAGCAGGGGCCAGAGCCATCATTTGCGTTGGTGAAACCAAAGATGAGCGGGAAGCGGGAAAAGCAGAAGAAGTGGTTATAGGCCAACTCTCAGCATCCGTTCCAGACAATGCAACAGCACAAACAACCATCATTGCTTATGAACCAGTATGGGCGATCGGCACGGGCCTAACGCCAACAGCAGACGATGTTGCCGAAATTCACGCGGCGATCAGAAAAGCGCTGGTTGAGCGATTTGGTAATGGTGGCGCTGACTTTAACATCCTTTATGGCGGCTCCGTTAAACCAGCAAATGCGAGCGAACTTATGGGCGTTGAAAATGTTGATGGAGCCTTGGTTGGTGGTGCAAGTCTTAAAGCAGATGATTTCCTTGGCATCGCAAAGAGCTATCTAGGCTAACCGCTAACTGGCACTTAACAAATTAGCGCGAAGACTTTTTGATGAGTTTTAGCTGGTCAAACAGCGACAAGTCTTGTAAGGCAACCCATCAAACGCTATGTGTAGCGCAGATTATAGAACAACGAATTACAAAGATTAGGAACTAAAGCGCATGGAAACGGTACTCATCGTTATTCATTTGGTCATCGTGGTCATTATGGCTGGTGTCATTTTGCTACAGCGCTCTGAAGGCGGCGCGCTTGGTATTGGCGGCGGCGGCGGCAGTGGCGGCTTTACAAGTCGTGGTAGCGGCAACGTTATGACCCGCATAACGGCAATTCTTGCAACGTTGTTTTTCCTAACATCAATTACGTTGACTATTATTGGCAACTACGGCGGTTCTTCTATTCTAGATCGTGTTCCTGGCGGTAGTGGCGATGGCACAATTCAGCCACTCGCTCCAATCAGCACACCAAGTGATAGCAGCTCAACTGCGCCAGCACCGCAAGTGCCTTCAACGAATAATGAAGGCCCACAGGTGCCAACTGGCAACTAATCGTTTCGCAATTTAGCGAAGACTTTCTCGATTAACATCAACTTCGCAGGGGAAAACTTTCCCCTAGCGATAAATATGTTTGGCATTCATCTCCATAACGGTAATCTGCAAGCCCATGACACGGTATATTTTCATCACTGGTGGCGTGGTTTCTTCGCTTGGAAAAGGTCTTGCTTCAGCTGCTATTGGCGCAGCGCTACAAGCACGCGGCTATAAAGTCCGACTGCGGAAACTCGACCCTTATCTAAACGTTGACCCAGGCACTATGAGCCCGACTCAACACGGCGAAGTCTTTGTAACTGATGATGGGGCAGAAACTGACCTCGATCTTGGTCACTACGAGCGTTTTACGGGGCGCTCTGCGAACAAGAAAGATAACATCACCACTGGCAAAATTTATCAATCAATCATCGGCAAAGAGCGCCGCGGCGAATATTTGGGCGCGACAGTGCAAGTTATTCCGCATGTGACTGACATGATCAAAAACTTCGTGCTTGATGGCAACGAAGAATACGACTTCGTGCTTTGCGAAATTGGCGGTACAGTTGGCGATATTGAGGCTTTGCCTTTCTTCGAAGCGATCAGACAGCTTGGCAATGATTTGCCGCGCGGGCAGGCAATCTATATTCACCTTACATTGATGCCGTATATTGCCAGTGCTGGTGAGTTGAAAACAAAGCCAACACAGCACTCTGTGAAAGAACTGCGTTCTATCGGCATTCAACCTGACATCCTGCTTGTGCGCTGTGATCGTGAGATACCGCGCGGACAACTCGCAAAACTGGCTCAGTTCTGTAACGTGCGTGAGTCCGCCGTTATCCCAGCGTTGAACGCAAGCAGCATCTATGAAGTGCCTTTGACTTATCACGATGTTGGCCTCGACCAAGAAGTACTCAATGCGTTTGGCATTGAGGATGCTCCAGAGCCTGACTTGAAGCCTTGGCAAGATATCTGCAACATCATGAAAAACCCTGAGGGCGAAGTAACAATCGCAATCGTGGGTAAATATGTTGATCTGCATGATGCTTATAAATCTCTGATTGAAGCATTGACCCATGGCGGAATCGCCAACAAAGCCAAAGTCAATTTGGAATGGATTTCTTCTGAGACCATCGAAGAAGACGATCCCATTCATCACCTTCAAAATGTGCATGGCATTTTGGTTCCTGGCGGGTTTGGCCTGCGTGGTGCTGAAGGTAAAATCAAAGCTGTCCAATATGCGCGCGAGCACAATGTTCCGTATTTCGGCATCTGCTACGGCATGCAAATGGCCGTTCTCGAAAGCGCGCGCAATCTTGCTGGCATTGAAGATGCGTCATCGTCAGAGTTTGAAAATGGCGGTCAAACCATCGTTGGTCTTATGACCGAATGGACCCGTGGTAACGCACTTGAAAAACGCCAAGATGACGGCGACATGGGCGGCACCTTGCGCCTTGGTGCTTATCCTGCAAGCTTGGCAGCTGATAGCAAAATTGCTGAAATTTACGGCGCCAACGAAATTTCTGAACGCCACCGCCATCGTTATGAAGTGAACGTGGGCTACAAAGAAACGCTTGAAGATGCAGGCCTTGTTTTTGCTGGCCTATCACCTGACGGCATTTTGCCTGAGACTGTTGAGCGCACAGACCACCCGTGGTTTGTCGGCGTGCAGTATCACCCAGAGCTAAAAAGCCGTCCATTAGAACCGCATCCGTTGTTTTCTTCATTTATTGAAGCAGCGCTCGTTCAAAGCAGATTGGTGTAACAGCCAATGATACGCGGTTTAGATCATCTTGTGTTGCCGGTTTCTTCCCTAGACATTGCACGTCAACGCTATGAAGCACTCGGCTTCTCAGTCAACAAAGATGGCATCCATCCGTTTGGCACATCAAACTGCTGCGTGTTCATTGAAAATGGCGTCTATCTCGAACCAGTGGCCGTTTATGATGAGGCTTTGGCAGCGCAATATGCGAAACAAAACAGCTTTGTCATGCTTGATGCTAAATTCCGTGAGATAGTTGGCAATGATGGCCTCGCTGCACTCTCTTTGCAAACGAATGATTCTGAAGAAGATCGGAAGAGTTTTACACCGCCTTACGAAGTGGGAGCGGGTAACTTTGAATTTTCGCGCAAGGCAATCCATCCAGATGGCAGTGAAGACACGCTAAACGTTGCGCTTACCTTTTGCATGAACCCTAGTTCTCCAGCCTTCGGTCTTTTCACCTGCGAATGGCGAGGCGACCCAGCTGTCGTGGCAAAAATCAAAACAGCACCAGCCCATCCCAACACGGTCTTGGCAACCATTGGTGTAGACCTTGTCTCCAACGACATACCAAACGCGCTTGCATACCTAAACCACGCCTTTGGTGCCAAATTTGAAAGCATAGGCAATGACCGTTACGCTTTAACAACGCCAAACAGTCTCATCACCCTTCATAAAGGTGATAAGCCATTGCAAGCATCAAGCGTTACCTTTTCTGCCACTTCCGTCCAAGCAGTAGCCGATTGCCTTGAAAAAGCTGGAATAGCTTTTGATAGTGAAGAAGGAACTATTGTAGTCGCACCTGCACAAGGGCAGGGCGTCACCATGAAGTTTACAGAAAAGACAACGCTCGCATGACCCAAGCACCAAATTCACGCGTAGAAGCTGGCAATGTATCATTCGACAACACAGCGCCCTTCGTTCTGATTTCCGGCCCATGCCAAATGGAAACCCGCGATCATACAATGATGCTTGCTGAAAAAATCAAAACCATGGCCGACAAGCTTGGCATTGGTTATGTCTTCAAAGCATCCTTTGATAAAGCAAACCGCACCAGCTTAAGCGGCAAACGCGGTATTGGTCTTGAGGCTGCTCTTCCCATTTTTGAAGAAGTCCGCAAAACCTTCAACATTCCCGTATTGACGGATGTTCACACAGAAGAACAATGCGCGGCGCTGGATGGATCTGTCGATATTCTGCAAATCCCAGCTTTTCTTTGTCGCCAAACAGATCTGCTCATTGCGGCAGCAAAAACTAATTGCATTGTGAATATCAAAAAGGGGCAGTTCCTAGCCCCTTGGGATATGGCAAACGTCATTCAAAAAGTGATCGAAAGCGGCAACAACAACGTCTTGCTCACTGACCGTGGCACCAGCTTTGGCTATAATACGCTTGTGTCTGATTTCAGAGGATTGCCAACGATGGCAGAAACGGGTGCGCCTGTTGTTTATGACGCGACGCATTCGGTTCAACAACCAGGCGGTCTTGGTGGCTCATCAGGCGGACAACGGCAATTTGTGCCCGTTCTAGCCCGTGCAGCCGTCGCTGTTGGTGTTGCTGGATTGTTTATGGAATGTCACGAAGACCCAGATAATGCACCATCGGATGGCCCCGTCATGGTGCCGCTTGATCAGATGGAAGCGCTTTTGACGAGCTTAAAAGCACTGGATGATGTCGCGAAGAAAAACACATTCTCCTTCGCGACTTAAAGTTCTATTTTCTTGACTTAGTACGGTAACCCAATTTACGGCCTTGCTTGCGTGCGGCTTGGCGATCTTGGTATCGGATTTGCCATTCGATGGCTTCAACACCAAGTTTTTGATTAGCGTCACCTGGGAATGGCTTAATGCCTTTCTCGCGGTAAAGTTTTATAATCTGCTGTCGCTCAGCAATTGTAATGAATAGCTCTGGGTTCTGCCCCAATGCACTGCCTCCACCATAACCACCAGCAAAAGCAGGCATTTGAGATGCAAGGCCAGCGATAAGTGTTGTTGCTAAAACAAGTGTGGTTTTCCGCATGATATTCTCCAATCAAATTTCTAAGATGCAAAATTTAGTGCCTTGGTAAGGCCGTTGCATCGCTTGAACCTAAAGTGGGGGTATTCGGAAGAAATTACAAACACGCTCTCATCACGTTTATTCCAACTAATACTTTTTCGCGTTATCAATGATCGTGATTCAATCAATTACCGCCAAAGCACTTTTATTATTTGCAACCATGCGATAGGACAGATCATCTCTTTCAACTTTAGATTAGCTGGGACCTCTCGATGACCGCAATTTTAGATATTTCCGCCCGCCAAATTTTTGATAGCCGTGGCAACCCAACAGTAGAAGTTGACGTCGTTCTCGAAGATGGCTCTATGGGCCGCGCCGCTGTACCATCAGGTGCATCGACAGGCGCACACGAAGCCGTAGAACTTCGCGACGGTGGCGACCGTTATATGGGCAAAGGCGTCACCAAAGCCGTTGAAGCTGTAAATACTGAAATCTTCGAAGCCCTAAGCGGCCTTGATGCAGAAGATCAAATCAAGCTCGACCGCATTATGATTGACCTTGATGGCACACCAAACAAAAGCCGCCTCGGCGCCAATGCAATCTTGGGCGTATCATTGGCAATTGCGAAAGCAGCCGCAGAAGCAGCCGCACTTCCGCTATACCGTTACATTGGCGGCACACAAGCGCACGTGATGCCGGTTCCAATGATGAACATCATCAATGGTGGCGAACATGCTGATAATCCAATCGACATTCAAGAATTCATGATCATGCCTGTAAGCGCCACATCCATTGCGGATGCAGTGCGTATCGGTTCAGAAATCTTCCACACGCTCAAAAAAGGCCTCAGCAAAGCTGGTCACAACACCAATGTGGGTGATGAAGGTGGATTTGCACCAAACATCGGCTCAACAGTTGAAGCGCTTGATTTCATCATGACATCGATTGAAGCAGCCGGATACAAACCGGGTGATGATGTTTGCTTGGCTCTCGATTGCGCCTCATCAGAATATTACAAAGATGGCAATTACGTTCTTAGCGGTGAGGGCAAAACGCTCAACTCTGCTGAAATGGCTGATTACCTAGAAAACCTCGTCAACAAATACCCAATCATCTCAATCGAAGATGGCATGGACGAAGATGACTGGGATGGTTGGAAAATCTTGACCGAAAAAGTAGGCAACCGTTGCCAGCTTGTTGGTGATGACTTGTTTGTAACCAATTCAATCCGTCTTGCAGACGGCATCGAAAAAGGTTGTGGCAACTCAATCCTCGTGAAAGTGAACCAGATCGGTACGCTGTCAGAAACCTTGGATGCGGTGAACATGGCGCAACGTGCTGGCTTTACAGCGGTTATGTCACACCGTTCTGGCGAGACAGAAGACAACACAATTGCCGATCTTGCCGTTGCAACCAATTGCGGTCAGATCAAAACGGGCTCTCTTGCTCGCTCAGACAGAATGGCTAAATACAATCAGCTGATTCGTATTGAAGAAGAGTTGGGCCCACAAGCCGTTTATCCAGGCCGAGGTGGCTTGAAAGTATAATTCTTTCAAACACTTGACCGATCAAAAAATTCAAACCCCAGCCTTCATGGTTGGGGTTTTTCGTTATATTGAAAATTTATTTTCCTATTGTTTAGGATCGCAACGGTTTCTTAAACTCAATGACCGATTCTATAGATGTAGTATTGAGTAAATAGTTTCGGTGACTGTCTATGGCGACCCGCCAGCGTAAAAAATCACTAATCAACCGTTTTATCCTGCCAGTTTTTTCTGTTGCGTTCTTAGGGTATTTCGGTTTCCATTCATTTCACGGCTCCTACGGTTTGATTGGCTATCAGTCCATCAAAGGTAGAATTAATGTCTTAGAAACAAGGCTTTCTGCGGTTCAAAAAGACCGAGAAGCGTTGGAATTGCAGGTCAATTTGTTGACGCCAGGCAGTCCAGACAAAGAGACCGTAGACGAACTCGCTCGCGCCAAGCTCAATGTGGTGCATCCAAATGAGGTTGTCTATTTGCTGGATAATTAATTCATAAGCAGTTAATTTGCTTAATTAACTGAAATCAAGTTATTAATATAAAAACTCATTATAATCAGGTAGTTGGACGGGAGTGATATATCCCAATCCCTGTCTTCTATTTTGCTATAGATAATGATACGTTTCACTAATCCAATCTCATGAGGGCGGCATGGCAGCAAAAACAAAAGGCGGGAAACCGTCGACAGGCTCTAACAAGCCAAATGATTTCTCAAAAGAACAAGACCTCCAAGCTTACAAAGACATGTTGTTGATCCGACGGTTTGAAGAAAAAGCCGGTCAACTATATGGCATGGGCCTTATCGGTGGTTTCTGTCACCTTTACATCGGCCAAGAAGCTGTTGTTACAGGCATGCAAATGTGTATTCGCGAAGGTGAAGACCAGCTTCTCACCAGTTACCGCGACCACGGTCACATGATTGCCTGCGGCATGGACCCAAATGGCGTTATGGCTGAATTGACCGGACGCATGGGCGGCTTATCGAAAGGTAAGGGTGGCTCAATGCACATGTTCTCCAAAGAGAAACAATTCTTTGGCGGTCACGGCATTGTTGGAGCACAGGTGCCAATCGGTGCCGGCCTCGCATTCGCCAATAAATATCGCGGCAATGACAAAGTTTCGCTCACCTATTTCGGTGACGGCGCCTCTAACCAAGGCCAAGTCTACGAAAGCTTCAACATGGCGTCGCTATGGAAGCTGCCAGTGATCTTCATTATCGAAAACAACCATTATGCAATGGGTACATCTGTTAGCCGTTCATCGGCACAATCAGAATTTGCTCAACGTGGCGAAGCGTTTGATATTCCAGGCGTTAAAGTTGACGGAATGGATGTTCGCGAAGTCTACCATGAAGGCATGAAAGCTGTAGAGCATTGTCGTGCTGGCAAAGGCCCATACATTCTTGAAATGAGCACATACCGCTATCGCGGCCACTCAATGTCTGATCCGGCGAAATATCGCAGTAAAGACGAAGTGCAAAAAATGCGCGCTGAGCACGACCCGATCGAGCAGGTTAAGCAGCGTATTATTGAGCGTGGCCATGCGGACGAAGCGTCACTCAAAGACATTGATAAGAAAATTCGTGGTGTCGTAAATGCGTCCGCTGATTTTGCAACAAACGATCCGGAACCGCCGATTTCCGAGCTTTACACGGACATTCTGGTTTAAGGGGACGATACCATGCCAATAGATATTTTAATGCCTGCGCTCTCCCCAACCATGGAAGAGGGCAAACTTTCAAAATGGCTCAAAGCTGAAGGTGACACTGTGTCATCTGGCGATGTGCTTGCTGAAATCGAAACAGACAAAGCCACAATGGAAGTTGAAGCCGTTGATGAAGGCGTGATCGGTAAGATCATGGTGGAAGAGGGCACAGAAGAAGTAAAAGTAAACGCTGTCATTGCAGTTCTCTTGGAAGAGGGCGAAGACGCAAGCGCGATCGGTTCATCACCAAGCCCAGCGCCAGCAGCAGCTGCCGCAGCACCAGAAGCAAGCGCTGAACCAGCACCAAGTGTGCCAGCACAGCCAATTGCACCTGCCGAGACATTATCTGACCCTGACATTCCAGCAGGCACAGAAATGGTGCCAACAACAGTGCGCGAAGCATTGCGCGATGCAATGGCTGAAGAAATGCGCTCAGATGATGATGTATTCGTCATGGGTGAGGAAGTTGCTGAATATCAAGGTGCTTATAAAATCACCCAAGGTTTGCTTGCTGAGTTCTCTGACCGTCGCGTCATCGACACGCCGATTACAGAGCACGGCTTTGCTGGTCTCGGTGTTGGTGCAGCCTTTGCGGGCTTGAAACCAATTGTTGAATTCATGACATTCAACTTTGCCATGCAAGCGATTGACCACATCGTCAATTCTGCGGCTAAAACGCTTTACATGTCTGGCGGCCAAATGGGTTGTCCAATCGTGTTCCGTGGTCCAAATGGTGCCGCCTCTCGCGTGGCGGCTCAGCACAGCCAGTGTTATGCAGCATGGTACAGCCAAATTCCGGGCCTCAAAGTCGTTATGCCTTACGGTGCAGCAGACGCAAAAGGCCTCTTGAAAGCGGCCATTCGTGATCCAAACCCTGTGATCTTCTTAGAAAACGAAATGATGTACGGTCGTACCTTCGACGTGCCAAAGCTTGATGATTTCGTCTTGCCAATTGGTAAAGCGCGCATTGAACGTGCGGGCGATGACGTGACAATCATTTCTTTCGGCATTGGCATGCAATACGCCATTGAAGCCGCCGACACCCTTGCAAGCATTGGCGTAAATGCTGAGGTCATCGACCTTCGTACAATTCGTCCGCTTGATATGGACACTATTTTGGCTTCTGTTCGCAAAACAGGTCGATGCGTAACCGTTGAAGAAGGTTTCCCACAGTCATCTGTTGGCTCATATCTTTCTAGCCAAATCATGCAGCAAGCATTTGATTATCTTGATGCGCCAGTGATTACTTTGGCGGGTAAAGATGTTCCAATGCCATATGCGGCGAACCTAGAAAAGTTAGCTCTTATAACAACAGCTGAGGTTATCGAAGCCGTTAAAGCTGTGACGTATATGAGCTAAGCCAATGATCAAACTGGATATCAGATCTGTCCGCTATGACCGGATGAATGATGGCGTCCAGTTTGACACCGCCAGCCGGGTCGGTCGTCGACCTGGATTGGTAATCGAGATTTCCAAGGATGCGTTGGAAGACCATTTTCATCGCCCCCTTGACCAAGAAATGGCCGTTTTAAAAGCGGTTGAAATTCAAACCTTTATTCAGCAGGCCGCTAACCGGATTCCGGCTGATGATGGCAAAATTCGCCTGACGAAAGCCACCCTAAACGGGCGCGACTGGGAGTAAACAATGCCGATTGAAATTTTAATGCCAGCTCTTTCACCAACGATGGAAGAAGGCAAACTGAGCAAATGGGTCGTAAAAGAAGGTGACAGTGTCACTTCTGGTGATGTGTTAGCCGAAATTGAAACCGACAAAGCGACCATGGAAGTGGAAGCTGTAGATGAAGGCACCATTGGCAAAATTATGGTCGATGAAGGCGCTGAAGGCGTCAAAGTAAATGCCATAATCGCGGTTCTCCTAGAAGAGGGCGAAAGCGTCTCAGACATTGGCGCTGCCCCTGCAGCCGCACCAGCCGCTGCACCCGCAGCGCAAGCGCCTGAGGCGGAAGCTGCGCCAGCACCTGCTGCTGTCGCACCAGCACCTGCCGCTCCAAAGGCTGCTTCCGGTGATCGCATCTTCTCTTCACCACTTGCTCGCCGGATCGCCTCACAAGAGGGCGTCGACATTGCAGCTGTTAGTGGCACAGGCCCACATGGCCGTGTTGTAAAGCGGGATGTTGAAGCAGCAATCAAATCTGGAACAGGCAAAGCCAAAGCAGCAGCTAGCGCTCCTGCATCGCAGAAAACCCTTGCAACCGGCATGTCAGATGAAACTGTGCTTAAACTCTTTGAAGAAGGCTCTTACGAGATCGTTCCTCATGATGGTATGCGCAAAACAATCGCAAGCCGCCTGACAGAATCAACGCAGACAATCCCAAGCTTCTATCTTTCAGTTGATTGTGAGCTGGACGCGCTATTGGCCACCCGCAAACAAATCAATGACGCCGCGCCAGTCGTGGATGATAAGCCTGCTTACAAAGTCTCTGTAAACGACTTCATCATCAAAGCATTAGCGCTAGCCCTTAAAGCCAACCCAGCAACCAACGCTTCTTGGACTGAGAGCGGCATGGTTATGCATAAGCATGCAGACGTCGGCGTTGCAGTGGCAATTGAAGGTGGCCTGATTACGCCTATCGTGAAAGCGGCGGAAGAAAAATCGCTGTCTGTCATTTCAAACAACGTGAAAGACCTTGCCAAGCGCGCCCGTGATCGCAAGTTGAAACCATCTGAATATCAAGGTGGCACAACAGCAGTCTCAAACCTCGGCATGTTTGGTGTTCGTGATTTCACATCCATCATCAACCCACCGCATGCGTCTATCGTATCTATTGGTGCGGGCGAAAAGCGTCCGGTTGTTCGTGATGGCGAGCTAACTACAGCAACCATGATGACAGCGACCTTCGCGTTCGATCACCGTGTGATTGATGGATCTGTTGGCGCGACATTGTCATCAAGCTTTAAGCACTACCTCGAAAACCCATTTTCAATGATGGTGTAAACCTATGAAGACCGTTCTGGCCTTCGGTGACAGTATTATGTGGGGCTTTATCCCAGGCACGAGAGCGCGTTATCCGCGTGACGTGCGCTGGCCCCGCGTTTTACAAAAAGCCTTAGGCAATGACGTTGAAGTGCTCGACAACGCGCTAAACGCCAGAACGACTGTTCATGACAATCAATTTCGCGATCATCGCCGTGGTTTGGATATCTTGCCGTCACTGCTTGAAAGCCACGCACCGCTTGATTTGGTTATTTTGGCATTGGGGTCAAACGACTTCCATACCAATTACAGCCTCACACCGTTCAATGTAGCGCGTGGGATGCGTCGATTGGTCCAAACGGTCAAAACCTATCACACAGAGCCAGACATGCCCGTTCCTGAGGTGCTTGTCGTCTCACCAACGAAGATCATCAAAACCGATGATCCTTATTACGGCCCAATCTTTGGCGACACCTACAAACGCTTTGATGAATTAGCCCCGCTCTATGAGCAAATGGCAAACGACGAAGGCGCACACTTTTTCAATGCTGCAACCGTTGCAAGCGGTACAGCGTTAGATGGCATTCATTTGAGTGCTGAAGACACGATCAAACTTGGTGAGGCACTTGTCGCACCAGTCAAAACAATTCTCTCAGTTTAGGAGCTAAGCTCATGTCTAATTACGATATCATTGTTATCGGCGGCGGCCCCGGCGGCTATGTGGCCGCAATCCGTGCCGCGCAACTTGGCATGAAGACAGCCGTAGTTGAGCGCGAGCATCTCGGCGGTATCTGCTTGAACTGGGGCTGTATCCCAACAAAAGCACTGCTGCGTTCTGCTGAGATTTTCCACTATATGGAAAATGCCAATGATTACGGCCTAAGCGCTGACAAGTTTGGCTTTGATATTTCAAAAGTCATCGCCCGTTCTCGCGGCGTCTCTGCTCAATTGAACGGTGGCGTTGGCTTCTTGCTTAAGAAAAACAAGGTCGATGTTATTTGGGGTGAAGCTGAAATCGTCAAAGCAGGCGAAGTCAAAGTTTCTGCACCGAAGAAAAAGGCTGTAGAGCCTCAACACCCAGCGCCAAAAGGCACAAAGGGTGAGGGCACTTACAAAACCAAGCACATCATCTTATCCACTGGCGCACGTCCACGCGCTATCCCAGGTATTGAGCCTGATGGCGATAAGATTTGGACATACTTTGAAGCAATGAACCCGAAAGAGATGCCAAAATCTCTGGTGGTTATGGGTTCTGGCGCCATCGGTATCGAGTTTGCAAGCTTTTATAAAACAATGGGCGCTGATGTGACTGTTGTGGAATTGATGCCTCAAATCATGCCGGTAGAAGACAAAGAAATCTCAACCATTGCCCGCAAGCAGCTTGAGAAGCAGGGCATGAAGATCATTACTGAGGCGAAGGTGACCAAGGTTGAAAAGACCAAAGATGGCATTACGGCTCATGTTGAAGGCAAAGACGGAAAAGTAACACCGATCAGCGCTGACAAACTCATTTCTGCGGTTGGCGTTGTTGGTAACATCGAAGGTCTCGGCCTTGAAAAGCTCGGCATTAAAACTGATCGCGGCTGTGTTGTGATTGACGGCTATGGCAACACCAATGTTGCTGGCATCTACGCAATCGGCGACGTGGCTGGCCCACCAATGCTTGCACACAAAGCTGAGCATGAAGGCGTTATCTGCGTCGAGAAAATCGCAGGCCTTGATGCACACCCAATGGACAAAGCAAAAATACCTGGCTGTACTTACTGTAACCCACAAGTTGCAAGCGTTGGCATGACGGAAGAAAAAGCCAAAGAAGCAGGCCACAAAGTGAAAGTTGGTCGCTTCCCATTTGCTGGTAACGGCAAAGCAATAGCGCTTGGTGAACCGAATGGTTTGGTCAAAACAATCTTTGACGAGAAAACGGGCCAATTGCTTGGCGCGCATATGGTTGGTGCTGAAGTAACAGAGCTTATTCAAGGCTATGTGGTTGCCATGAACCTTGAGACCACAGAAGAAGACCTAATGCATACAGTCTTCCCGCACCCAACTCTGTCAGAGATGATGCATGAAAGCGTGCTCGATGCTTATGGCAAAGTTATTCACGCCTAAGGGCTAAAATTACTGAACCATTTCTGAATAGGTTATTTGACATCTGTTCACAAACGATTTGATATACCCTGTAATCATTATTTGATTTAACAGGGTATATTTTTATGAAAATTATGACAATCGGCGCACTATTGCTCGCCACCACCGCCTCCACAACATCAATGTCGCTGTTCACAGCAACAGCCGCAAACGCAGATAGCTGCTGGAACCATAACGGCTCCATCATGCGCCTTAAAGCCAGCGGAAAAAAACGCTGGTTTTATTACGAACACCCACGCTCAGGCCTTTCAGTTAGCCCTGGCACACTGCTTTTCAATGGCCGTAATAATGGTGGCTATTATTCCGGAAATGCGCGGGTTTTTTCGCGCTTTAATCCTGACAACCCCTTGCAGTATCATGTTGAAGGCCCTGTAAGTAAAAACCAAACGCGTATCACCATGCGTGGCACTCGTGAGGTCTGGCGCAGAGGACAACCAACTGGCCGCCAGAAAACAGACACACTGGTTTTCACCTTTCAATATCAGTGCTAGGTTTGTACAAATTCATGGGTTTCACCATGAGATAATTTAACTGGGTGAGCGATTAACCGTCGCTCACCATTATCATGTGAGGGTGTTATGGGAATTTTTTGGTCAATCATCATCGGCGGCATCGCAGGCTGGATCGCCGAACAAGTGATGAAAACCAATCATGGCCTTTTGACCAACATAATTTGCGGTGTCGTCGGCTCATTCATTGGTTGGTGGATCGTTGGCCTAATAGGCATCACCATTCTACCCGGCTTTATTAGCAATATTATCGTAGCGTCTTTAGGCGCGATGTTGGTGATTTTTGTCTACCAGAAAGTAAAAGGTCGATAACACGATCAATCCGAATAGCTTTTAATTTCAGCGCTGGCTTTTCAATGAAGTTCCAAAACAGGGCTGAGACAGGCAATGCGATGAGCATAGCACTTGCAAAATTTATAACAGGCGAGGCTTCTGGCAGCAGAGTGTAGATGATCTGCTGGAGTGGGAAACCTGTAATATACACGCCGTATGAATAATCTTGGCGATCCGTAAAACGCGCCAAAGCACCAAAGTTCAAACTACCGATATAAAGCGCAAGGTAGCTACCCATGATAATCTGGATTGGTGCGTAATGAATGCCAACGAGAAGCAAAACTAGGTTCAAAGCACCGAAGATCACCAACCCTTTGAGATTAGGGCGAAGCGCGTCACGCCACTGCCATACCCAAGCACCGATAAAGAACGCAAAAACAAAACGTGCAAGGTGTGAATCGATCGTTGCGGTTTTCTCATCATAGAAGAAATTCATATGCACAACGCAAATAACCATGACGGTTAAACTGAAGGTCTTGAAAGTTACGAATGCAGGAAAACGGTTTTTGATCGCTGCAACAACGGTAAAGCTGAGAGCCAAAAACAAATAACAAAACACCTCAAACCGCAGTGTCCACAAAGGTGAGTTAATTGTATCGGAAAGCGGATTGTTCGCAAAAACACCGGGTAGGGTGGCACTATCACCAAACAACAATAGGGTGCGTGCTGAAAGGTCAACAAAGGTGAATAACGAAAACGGTTCAGACGACATCACCGCGCCAATGCCAAACATAAAGAAGACAAGCGCAAGGATCGCTGGATATAGGCGCAAAAACCGAGCCCACAAAAATTGAAGCGTCGATGATGTGCGTTCCATTGATGCCATGATCAACAAGCCAGACAAACAAAAGAACATATTCACTGAATGCCAACCTAAGGTGTGACCAGTCAATTCAGCCAAGGGTTCTTTCACCGCATCGCCATGTACAATCGCTGTTGCATGAGAAAACACGACCAAGCTCGCGGCCAATAATCGAACCACGCCAAAACTATTAGATCCAGTAGGGGAAATTTCTGAGATAGTACGAGTATTTCTTCGCATGTTCTGCCAAGCTCCGGCTGATAAATTTGCGGTTCACCCCTGATCGCAAATTTAAATTTTCCAGTACTGTCCCAGCTATTAAAATATTACATCGCCTTATAACCTGCAACTTAATGCTGAATTAACCATTAATGTGAAGGATTTGCTCCAGTTTACGCTCGACTTTTTGCCCAACAAAATCCATATAGGGGGGCAGGAGAAAGATACTAATATGGTCACTGTTCTTGATACGGCAAAACAGACAAAGCCACAGCTTCGTCACCCAGAAAAAGCGAACCGCCCAGTTCATGCACGCGTTGAAAAACCGTCGTGGATCAGAGTGCGCGCTCCGGGGTCAAAAGGCTATTTAGAAACCCAGAAGATCGTAAAAGAAAACAATCTTGTCACCGTCTGCCAAGAAGCAGGTTGCCCGAATATTGGTGAGTGCTGGGAAAAGAAACACGCTACCATGATGATCATGGGCGAAATCTGCACCCGCGCTTGTGCCTTTTGTAATGTGCGCACAGGCATGCCGCACCCGCTTGATCTGGATGAACCAAGCAATGTTGCCAATGCCGTTGCTAAACTCGGCCTTGAGCATGTGGTTATTACATCCGTTGACCGCGATGATCTTGATGATGGCGGTGCCCAGCACTTTGCAAACGTCATCACCTCAATCCGCGAACGTTCGCCCAATACGACAATTGAAATTCTAACGCCTGATTTTCTTCGCAAAGAGGGCGCTTTGGAAATTGTCGTTGCGGCAAAGCCAGATGTGTTCAATCACAACCTTGAAACGATACCAGGCAAATATCTCACTGTAAGACCGGGTGCTCGTTATTTCCATTCGTTGCGTTTGTTGCAGCAGATAAAAGAGATTGACCCAACCATCTTCACTAAATCTGGCATCATGGTGGGCTTTGGTGAAACGCGGAATGAAGTCTTGCAGGTAATGGATGACCTGCGCAGCGCTGACGTTGATTTCATCACCATCGGCCAATATTTGCAGCCAACACCACGTCACCATGAATTGGTGGAATATGTGACACCAGAAGCTTTCAAAGGCTATGAGACAGTTGCTTATACCAAAGGCTTCTTGATGGTATCATCAAGCCCGCTTACCCGTTCATCGCACCATGCTGGCGAAGATTTTGCCAAGCTTCAAAAAGCCCGTGCTGAAAAGAACGCATCACATTAGTGAGCGAGACCGAAACTTTCATGCCAAGTTTTGAAACCACCCGCCGCGTCAACCATTCATCAAGCAACATGTTTGACTTGGTGGCGGATGTTGAAAGATACACTGAGTTCGTGCCTTTATGCGAAACGCTCGTCGTTCGTGGCCGCAAAGCGCGTCCTGATGGCACTGAGATTTTGGTGGCTGATATGACAGTTGCCTATAAAGTTTTCCGCGAGACATTCACGACCAAAGTAACCCTGAACCGTGAAGCCAATGAGATACTCGTTGAATACCTCGATGGTCCTGTTAGCGAACTTGAAAACAAGTGGAGCTTCAAAGACGAGGGCGAGGGCACGTCGGACATCATTTTCAAATTAGATTATGAGTTTAAAAGCAGAGCATTTGCAGCTCTTATGGGCACCGTTTTTGACCGCGCCTTCAGACGATTTGCAGAGGCTTTTGAAGACCGCGCCGATAAAGTCTATGCGTCTAGTTGATCAAGTAGCATAGTCAAAGCACGCTGCACTGTCGCTTCGCGAATAGACGCACGGCCATTATCTGGAAACAGTTCTTTTGAGACTATGACCCGCTGCGGCTCTTTGCTTGCGGCCGCTATATAGACAAGGCCAACCGGTTTCTCTTCGCTTCCACCACCGGGTCCAGCAACACCTGTCACGGCCACGCCAAAATTTGCCTGCGAATGCCCTAAAGCACCCAGCACCATATAATGAGCAACTTCTTCGCTAACGGCACCATGCTCTTCAATCATTTCAGCAGGCACGCTGAGCATCTCGTTTTTAGACTCATTAGAATAGGTCACAAAACCACGCTCTAAAGCCGCTGACGATCCCGCAATATCAGTAATAGCACCTGCAATAAGGCCGCCCGTGCACGACTCAGCCGTCACAACCAACTTTGCGTTATCCGTGCAACGCTGAACAATCGTCTTGCTAAGTTTCTGGATGGCTTCAGACATTTTAGTCCTCAAATGGAATTTGGATCGTAGCCGTCGCCATTGCCGCAATGCCTTCTTCGCGGCCTGTAAACCCAAGTCTTTCCGTTGTCGTTGCTTTAACAGCAACACGGGAGAGGGGCAGGTTACAAATCTCTGCGATTTTCTCACGCATGGCTTCACGGTGCGGACCAATCTTCGGCGCTTCGCACATCAGCGTAAGATCAAGATGAACAATGCGCCCGCCGCGCTGCTTCACCCGATCACAGGCATGGATAAGGAACTGATCGGATGCCGCACCCTTCCATTGCTCATCGCTTGGCGGGAAGTGGCTACCAATATCACCATCAGCCAGCGCGCCATAAATTGCATCGGTGATTGTATGCAAAGCAACATCTGCGTCTGAATGGCCTTTCAGCTTTTTCGTATGCGGAATAGAGATACCGCCAAGAATGACGGCAATACCATCTTCAAACGCATGCACATCAAAACCATTGCCAACACGTGTTTCCATCTCTGTCATTTTTTCTTCCCGTTCATCCTGATCGACCATATTCTTTACCCGTCTTTCGGCTTCATCAATATCATCAGGCGTTGTTATTTTTATGTTCTCGCCATTGCCTTCAACAATACGAACATCATGACCAGCCGCTTCCATCACCGCGCAGTCATCTGTAAAATTATCAGCTTCCGCGTCATCATGGGCTTTCAAGAGCTCATCATAATGAAAACCCTGCGGAGTTTGTGCCGACCAAAGCAAAGATCGATCCACCGTCTCACTAACAATCGGATTAACGCCGCTGTCAGGTGCCACACGCTTTATTGTATCAACAACAGCAAGCGCTGGCAGGATGGAGCTGTGCTCTTGCAAACCCTCAACCACACGCTCAATCGTTCCATCCGATACAAATGGGCGAACACCGTCATGCACAAGCACGAAATCAATCTTTTCAGCCTTTAAAGCCGACAAACCATTATAGACGGAGCCTTGCCGTGAAGCGCCACCAACAACGGGAGACGAAAGCTTTTCATGTTGAAAGCCAGCTAACCCGTCGAGATAAAGCGCATCGTCATCTTGATGGATAACCGGTACGACGAGATCCACTAATGCGTGATTACAAAAGCGGTCAATCGTATGGGCAATAATCGCTTTGCCACCAATCAGGCGATACTGCTTCGGGCCTTTATCGCCTTCACCAGCTCTTTTGGCCCGTTCACCGCGTCCAGCAGCGACAATTACCACGGCAATTCTATTTTTTTCCATCAAATCAATCTTCTGATAGCGCGAGAGAGATTACCAGATACGCCGCGCCCATACGGATCGCAAGGTGATTACGATAGATTTTACTATTTCTATCATTTACACCTTGCCGCGCTGCAACATTTGGCTATTATATAGGCATCATATAAATTGCATAAATTTTATGCACAGCAACAAGGGCGTTCCCTCGGTGTTATCCATCGGCCCAATCACATTGCCAAATAACGTTTATCTCGCGCCCATGTCTGGGGTCAGCGATTTGCCGTTTCGCCGTCTTGTCAGTCGCTTCGGCGCTGGCGGTGTTGTGTCTGAAATGATTGCAAGCGAGCAACTTGTCAAGGAAGACAAAGAAGCTGTCTTAAAAATTGCAAAGACAGGCGAGGCACCTCACATCGTCCAATTGGCTGGACGTGAAGCAAGTTGGATGGGCGTTGGTGCGAAATATGCCCAAGACGCGGGTGCTGACATTATCGACATCAACATGGGCTGCCCGGCAAAAAAGGTAACCTCTGGCTATTCAGGCTCAGCCCTTATGCGCGATCTTGATCATGCGCTGACCTTGATTGAAGCAACCGTCGAGGCGGTCGATTGCCCTGTAACGCTGAAAATGCGGCTTGGTTGGGATGACAACAGCCTCAATGCCGCAGACCTTGCCAAACGTGCGGAAGATGCGGGCGTTCAATTGATAACATTGCATGGGCGCACGCGATGCCAGTTTTACAACGGTAAAGCTGATTGGGCGGCAATTGCGAAGGTCAAAGAAGCAATCAATATTCCACTTATCGCCAATGGTGATGTGCTCGATGTATCCGACGCCAAAGAAATCCTCAGCGTCACCAAAGCGGATGGCGTGATGATTGGCCGAGGAACCTATGGCCGTCCTTGGCTTGTGGGCTATGCCGCTCATTATCTTGAAACGGGTGAAACATTAGCGGAGCCATCTGGCGATGATCTGGCCTCTCTGATTGGCGAACATTATGAAGCGCTGCTTGATCATTACGGGGAACACATCGGCATGCGGGCTGCTCGCAAACATATGAGTTGGTATTTGGATGCTAACGATTTTCGAAAAGCCAATACACCTGCAACAGAACGACTAGCGCTTCTTACCAACACAGATATTACAGAGGTCATGAAAACCATCAAAACAGTCTTTTCCCGCGACGTACCCGATATAACCGCGGCCAACCTTGAGAGTGTTGCCTAATGGATAGTGAGATCTCAGGAAATTTTTGCGACGCCGTTTTGAATGTCTTGCCTAATCCGGTTTTGGTGGTGGGCGACGACAACAAGATCATCTATGCCAATTATTCTGGCCAAGACTTCTTCCAAGCTGGCCTTTCATGGTTCAAGAAACATTATATCGAAGACATCATGCCATTTGGCAGTCCGGTTTTATCGCTCTTACCACAAGTGCGCGAACGCAATGGGCCGATCAATGAATATAAGGTCGATATTGGCACCCCAAGAACCGGCGGGACGCGTGTCGTTGATGTCTTCGCAACGCCTCTGGATAGCCATTCAAAGAACGTCGCAATCATGCTGCAAGAACGCACGATGGCAGACAAAATCGACCGCCAATTGACCCACAGAAGTGCAGCAAAAAGCGTGACAGGCCTTGCAGCAATGCTGGCTCATGAAATTAAAAACCCCTTGTCAGGCATACGCGGCGCCGCCCAATTGCTTGAACAAGGCGCCGATGAAGACGACCGCACACTTACACGCCTCATAACAGATGAAGCCGACCGCATTGTCGGCCTCGTCGATCGGATGGAAGTATTTTCAGACGAACGCCCGATTGAGCGCGACCCGATCAATATTCACACCGTGTTTGATCACGTGATCACATTGGCTGAAAGCGGTTTTGCCTCTGATTTGAAGGTCTCGAAGAAGTACGACCCTTCATTGCCACCAGTTCTGGCAAATCGAGATCAGCTCATTCAGGTATTCTTGAATCTCATCAAAAATGCCCAAGAAGCCTGCGAGCACACTGCGGACCCAGAAATAATCGTCACCTCGGCCTATAGACCGGGTGTACGCATTGCGACAGCAGGCAGCAATGAGCGTGTGGCATTACCGATGGAATTTTGCGTCATCGACAATGGCGCTGGCGTACCAGACGAATTATTACCGAACCTTTTTGATCCATTCATCACCAGCAAAACCAATGGCAAAGGCCTTGGGCTTGCATTGGTTGCCAAAATTATTGGCGACCACGGTGGCATTATTGAATGTAAATCCCAACCCAAACACACCATGTTCCGTATCCTCCTCCCAGCATTTAAGGAAACGGCACAGGCTAAAGAAGGGCAAATAAATGTCTAAAGGACAAATCCTAGTTGCAGATGACGACGCAGCCATCAGAACAGTACTCAACCAAGCACTTTCTCGCGCAGGCTATGAGGTGCGGCTAACCTCCAATGCCGCTACGCTTTGGCGCTGGGTCAACGAAGGTGAGGGCGATCTTGTTGTCACCGATGTGATCATGCCCGATGAGAACGCCTTTGACCTTTTACCGCGTATCAAACGTTTGCGCCCAGACCTACCAATCGTTGTGATGAGCGCTCAAAACACCTTCATGACCGCGATCAAAGCCTCTGAACGTGGCGCTTATGAGTACCTACCCAAACCATTTGACCTAACAGAGCTAATTTCCATCATTGGCCGCGCCCTTGCTGAGCCAAAAACCAAAGCTGCCGCAAACACGAGAGATCAAGATAGCGACCAGATGCCATTGGTCGGGCGTTCTAGCGCGATGCAGGAAATCTACCGTATTCTCGCTCGCTTGATGCAAACAGACCTAACCGTTTTGATCAACGGCGAATCTGGCACAGGTAAAGAACTCGTCGCGCGCGCGTTGCATGACTTTGGCAAACGCAAACACGGCCCCTTTGTCGCGATTAATATGGCTGCAATCCCCAAAGACTTGATCGAGGCAGAACTATTCGGCCACGAAAAAGGCGCATTCACGGGCGCGCAAAATCGAGCAACAGGTCGTTTTGAACAAGCGGAAGGCGGCACACTGTTTCTTGATGAAATCGGCGATATGCCTATGGACGCTCAAACACGGCTCCTGCGCGTTCTTCAACAAGGCGAATACACTACCGTCGGCGGGCGCAATGCCATCAAAACAGATGTACGCATCGTCGCAGCCAGCAACAAAGACCTAAAACAACTGATCAATCAGGGATTGTTCCGCGAAGACCTCTACTTCCGCCTCAACGTTGTGCCTCTTCGTTTACCGCCACTACGCGAGCGCCTGGAAGACATAGACGACTTGGTACACCATTTCTTCCGCCTTGCTTCTGAAGAAGGCCTTGGAAACAAACAAATCGAAAAAGCAGCTCTCGACCGTTTAAAGCAACATAATTGGCCAGGTAATATTCGCGAACTTGAAAACATGGTCCGCAAACTCACGGCCCTATGTCCCGATGAAGTCATTACCGAATTGGTGGTCTCATCAGAATTTGACCAGCGCGAAGAACCACAATTGGTGCACGGAATTACTGAAGAAAAAACGCTCCATGCGTCTGTTGAGCGGCATCTAACCACTTATTTCAACCAATTTAATGATGATTTGCCGCCGCCTGGTCTCTATCACCGTATTTTACGAGAGATAGAAGAACCGCTACTGATTGCAACCTTAAGTGCGACCCGTGGCAATCAGATAAAAGCAGCTGAATTACTGGGTTTAAACCGCAATACATTACGGAAAAAAATCAAAGACCTACAGATTCCTGTTATCCGCGTATCTCTTTAAAACGACGATTAACAACGCACGTTGGATATTCACAAAATTATGGGGTGGAACCATATTTTCGCCATTGTATTAGTGTGGCTTTTGGGTAACATGAGGTGTTGCAAAAACAACGCACACACCACTACCTGGGATCAATATCGATTAATATTTTTGGCGTACAACAATAATGTCTACCAAGACGGACATACAGACATCTTTTAACAAAAGAGCAAATGAACCAACGAATAGGCGCACGTTTAGTCGTCGTTTGGGGCTTGTTCTGGTTGTTGTATCCCTCATCGCGACAGTGGCCGCATTTGCGGTGTTGCTCGGTTTCACCCCAATAGACCCTAACCGCAACGTAACGCTTTCGATTGTTACCACCATTGCAGTCTTGATGGTTTGCCTTGTTATGCTCGTTCTTTGGGAAGTTAGCCAACTTTGGCGAGCTCGCAAGAAGGGGAAGGCCGCCGCTCGACTGCATATTCGCATCGTTAGCCTGTTTGCCGTCATTGCTGCTGTTCCTGCTATTTTGGTTGCGATTGTCGCAAGTTTAACGCTCGACCGCGGGTTAGATCGCTGGTTTTCTGAGCGCACTCAAGCCATCGTCGAATCATCTGTCACCGTTGCTCGCTCCTATCTTAATGAACACGCTCGCTTTCTCGTCGCAGATATTTCAGCAATCGCGAATGACTATGAGAGACTGGACAACGTTTTAATTTCGAATGCAGATCAGCTTCAGCTGTTCATGAACACCCAAGCGCGCATTAGAAACATTCCGCATCTTCAAATCGTTGATAAAGAAGCAAATGTTTTAGCATCAGCAAATCTGCCCACGCCGCGCGAATGGCCTAAAGCCCCTATAGTAGCGCTTAATGATGCCGCTAAAAGTCTTGAGCGCGTCCCGATTTTTATCAACCCAGGTCGAACCAGCAATTTGGTAGGCGCCTTAATTAGAATAGACCTTTTTGAAGATCGATTTTTATATGCCATCAGATCGGTCGATCAAGAAGTGGTTGAATATCTAAGAACAGCGGAAATCAATTCAGCAGAATATTCTGATCTTAGAAACACCCAAACCGGCACTCAGGTCGCATTCGCCTTGCTTTACCTTGGCGTCGCCCTCGTTTTGCTGGTCTCTTCGGTTTGGCTCGCGATCAATTTCGCTGACGGCTTGGTCAATCCAATCAGGCAGTTGATGACGGCAGCTTCCGCCGTCTCAAAAGGTGATCTTTCTGTGCAGGTACCTGTGCGCAAAAAAGAGGGAGACATTGGAGCTCTCAGTGAAACATTCAACGAGATGACCACTCAACTTAATGATCAACGCCGTGATATTTTGGAAGTGAATGAGCAGCTAGATCATCGTCGCAGATTTATTGAAACGGTTTTGGCTGGTGTTTCTGCCGGCGTGGTCGGTATGTCAGAAGATGGCACCATCGAAGTCATCAACCGCTCTGGTCTTACCTTGATAGGCACCAACCAGCAGAAAAGTATCGGCAAAAAGCTGGTCGATGTTATCCCTGAAATGGCGAGCTTAATGGATCGTGCTTTTCTAAATGATCGCACAGATCACCGCGAGCAAATCTCCCTCAATCGTGGCGGCATGGAGCGCACGGTAAATACGCAAATTTCTGCTGAATTTTCAGAAGGCCGCCGTGATGGTTTCGTCCTCACATTGGATGACATTACAGAGCTTGTAACAGCCCAACGCACATCCGCATGGGCCGATGTTGCAAGACGCATTGCTCATGAAATCAAAAACCCGCTAACTCCGATCCAGCTTTCTGCAGAACGCCTACGTCGCCGATTTGGCAAAGACTTGGAAGAAAAAGATCAGGAAGTATTCGACAAATGCACCAGCACAATTGTGCGCCAAGTTGGTGACATTGGCAGAATGGTCGATGAGTTTTCTTCTTTTGCCAGAATGCCGAAGCCGGTTTTAGAAAAGGGCAATCTTTCCGCTTGTTTGCGTGAAGCGCTAGAGGTGAGGGAAGTCGCCCAGCCAAACATCGACTTCACCCATGAGCTACCAAAAGACCCAATGATGACCATGTTTGACGAACGACTGCTGTCACAGGCTTTCACAAACCTCGTCAAAAATGCAGGGGAAGCCATACCGGGGACCGATGATGAGACAGAAGCGCTCGAAGGTTCAGAACGTGGCAAAGTGCACATTCATGGTCGAGAAATTGATGATAAATACGTCATAGACATCATTGATAACGGAAAAGGGTGGCCCAAAGAAAACCGACACCAATTGCTAGAACCATATATGACCACCCGCAAAAAAGGCACAGGGCTCGGCCTTGCGATTGTTGTGAAGGTCATTGAAGAACACAACGGCCAAATGCGTCTGCTTGATGCGCCTGACTATGAAGAAACAGGTCGCGGTGCAATGGTTCGCATTACCTTGCCAATGGCAAATAATCCATCCTTGGATGAGACAATACAAGAGGACCAACCGAGTGACGGTTTGGCTCCTCAATCAGAAACTCAAACTGCGAGTATATGACGATATGGCAACAGATATCCTTGTTGTAGACGATGAAGACGATATCCGCGATCTGGTAACCGGCATCTTGGAAGATGAAGGCTATGAAACGAGAGACGCTGCAAATGCCCGTGACGCACTTGCCGAAGTGCAAAAACGGAAACCAGCACTCGTCTTTCTCGATATTTGGCTACAAGGCAGCGACCGCGATGGTTTGGCTATTCTCGATGAATTGCAAAAGCATCATAAGGACTTGCCCGTCGTCATGATTTCTGGACATGGCAATGTTGAAGTTGCTGTATCAGCCATTCAGCGCGGTGCTTACGATTATATCGAAAAGCCGTTTAAAACCGACCGCCTCTTACAAGTGGCAGAACGTGCTATCGAAGTATCCAAATTACGCGACCGCGTGCAGGAACTAACGATTAAAGCTGGTGGCGAAGAAAAGCTCGTCGGCGAAAGCTTGATCTTCCGTCAAACGGTCCAAACCGCCCACCGGATAGCACCAGCCAACAGCCGGATCATGATTTCTGGGCCGTCAGGCTCAGGAAAAGAACTGATAGCACGAGAAATTCATGCAAGTTCAACGCGCGCAGAAGGCTCCTTTGTTATTTTGAATACAGGCGGCATTGAAGCGTCTCGCATCGAAGAAGAGTTGTTTGGTAGCGAAGCAGCTGACGGCAGTCCACGACGGACCGGCGCCCTAGAACGCGCCCACGGAGGCACGCTCTATCTCGATGAAGTGGCCGACATGCCTTATGAAACGCAGAACAAGATTTTGCGGGTGTTGATTGACCAGCATTTCCACCGCGTTAATGGCGTGACACCTGTAAAAGTAGATGTCCGCTTTATCTCATCGACCGCACGCAATCTTGAAGCAGAAATCCAGCAAGGCACATTCCGTGATGATTTGTTCCATCGTTTAGCTGTGGTGCCGCTTCGTGTGCCTGCTCTCAATGAGAGACGCGATGATATTCCTGAGATTGTGGAGCATTTTATGAGCCAAATCTCTGAGAGCCAAGGCTTGCCGAAACGCCCCATTGCGGAAGAAGCCATGGCCGTTTTGCAAGGGCATGATTGGCCAGGCAACATTCGCCAACTCAAAAACAATGTTGAACGGTTGATGATTTTAGCGCAGGGCGAGCCTGATAGCGAAATCACAGTTGAACACCTGCCATCTGAAATTGGCGCTTATCTTCCAAGCGCACCAAGTGGTTCGGGCGACGGCGAACAATTGATGGCGATGCCTCTGCGAGAAGCTCGAGAAGTGTTTGAACGTGAGTACCTCTTAGCGCAAATCAGCCGATTTGGTGGAAATGTCTCCAAAACTGCCGATTTCGTGGGCATGGAAAGGTCCGCATTGCATCGAAAACTCAAGTCTTTGGGTGTAAGTGGCAAAAACACTAATAACCAATAACAAAATCAGCTAAAACAGTCCGACAAACGGTCCACGTGACCATTTAAAGGACGAGACACGATGAAAGTTGTTATTTGTGGGGCAGGGCAAGTCGGTTACGGTATTGCTGAGCGCTTATCGAGCGAGGGCAATGATGTAACGGTTATCGATTCGTCTGAGGCGCTCACTCAACGCATTCGTGAGACACTCGATGTACGTGCTTATGTCGGTCACGGCGCGCATCCAGACACGCTGCAACGGGCAGGTGCCGCAGATGCGGATATGCTCATTGCAGTAACGCTCTATGATGAAGTGAACATGACGGCCTGTCAGGTTGCTCACTCGCTCTTTAATGTACCAACCAAAATTGCCCGCATCAGAGCGCAATCTTATCTAAAACCACATTGGCAAGACTTGTTTTCGAGGGAAAACATGCCAATTGATGTGATCATCTCACCAGAGGTTGAAGTCGGTGAGATGCTTATGCGTCGGCTTCAAGTGCCAGGTTCCGATGACACTGTTATGTTTGCAAATGGTAATGTAGCCGTGGTGGGCATTCACTGTGGCGAAGATTGCCCCGTTATTGAAACACCTCTCAGACAGCTCTCAGAACTGTTTCCAACCCTTCATACAGTCGTGGTTGGCATTGTGCGCGGAAGCAGCCTCTTCGTTCCGCAATCTGATGACAGCATGCTAGCTGGTGATCTTGTCTATGTGACAGTTGAACGTGATCAAATCCAAAGAACACTTGGCATTTTTGGCCATGATGAAACGCAAGCCAGCCGCGTTATTATCGCAGGCGGCGGCAATATCGGGCTTTACGTGGCAAGTGCGATTGAACGCACACAGGCACGGGCTAAAGTAAAAATCATCGAGGCAAACAAAGAGCGCGCTATTACGGTTGCCGACAAACTTCAGCGCACCGTTGTTCTGCACGGTAATGCGCTTGATGAAAACCTTCTCATCGAGGCCGACGCCGCAGCCTCAGACATGATGGTTGCCTTGAGCAATAATGACGAAGTAAACATGCTTTCATGCGTTATGGCCAAGCAGTTAGGCTGCACACGCACGATGGCGCTTTTAAATAACAAAGGATATCCGAACCTTACCAGAAGCATTGGTATCGATGCTTATATCAATCCGCGCCAAGTTACGATTTCAAAAATCCTGCAACACGTGCGACGCGGGCTTATTCGGGCAGTCCATTCCGTCCAAAACGGGAAGGCTGAGGTTATCGAAGCTGAAGCACTTGAAACCTCCTCACTCGTTGGTAGACCTTTACGAGAGCTCAACCTTGAAGCTGGCATCCGCTTTGGTGCTATCTATCGCGATAAAGAGGTCATTATTCCTCATGGAGACACGCAAATACTCGCAAAAGACCGGGTTATCATCTTCGCTGAAGCTTCTCGGGTGAAGCAAGTTGAACAAATGTTCCGCGTCAGCCTCGATTTCTTCGGTTAAGCTATGTCAGGCGTATTCCGGTTCGCAGCTATCTGTTTTGCATTTGTCGGGCTTCTCATCTGTATCAGTGCCCTGATTGGCAGTAAGCATACAGATCAATCAACCAATTTGATCATTGCAGGCGTCATCATTTACGTGAGCGTTTCTTTGTTCTTCGCGTTTCGCCGAGGGGACTGGGCCGTCAATCGGGTGGAAAGCTTCATGCTGCTGGTCGTTTTATGGACTGTGCTGCCTTTACCTGTGGCCATCTCCTTTATGCAAATCACAGACTTGTCGCTGGCTGATGCTTATTTTGAAGCGACATCTGCCTTGACCACAACGGGAGCCAGTGGCTTTCAAACCATCAATGAAGTACCAATCGCTGTCATTGTTTTGCGCGGCCTTATTCAGTGGGTAGGGGGATTGCTGACGTTGATTGGTGTCGTACTTATCATGGCACCTGCCGGTCTCGGTGGTTTGAGCGTGAGCCATTCCCATTACAATCAAGGTGAAACGGACATCACTCGTCATCAAGCACGGCAAGTTATTGTGAACCTTGCGGCGGGTTATCTTTGCATTTCCATCTTATGTTTTATCGCGTTAAATGCGACGTCTGTGCCCGTCTTCGATGCATTTCATTTAATGACTGCAGCCGTTGCAACAGGTGGCATGGTGGCGACAGACACACCGATTAGCGAACTTGGGAATGTTTTGACACCCTATGTGCTGAGCCTCTTCTTGCTCATTGCTGGCACAAGTGTCCTTTGGCAAAATAATCTAGTGGCACGACGGTTTGATTTGTTAAAGCAACACCGCGAAACCTATTTCTATTTCGCAGCCTTCGTGATTCTAGGCATTACTTTTGCTGCAACGTTCTTTCAACGCGCAGGTTCCACAGAAGTGTTGGCGCCTGGAGCCGCACTCACAGAAGGTTTCTTCACTGCAGCTTCTCTTGTAAGCACCTCAGGCCTAGAAATCAGAAACGGCTCGTTTAGCGTCCTACCAGCTCCCTTCATTCTTCTGATCGTAATAATAGGCGGCTGCTCGCTATCAACGGCTGGTGGCATTTCATTCTACCGAATAGGGGGCATGCTCTCTCACTCGGTTAAAGACTTCGCCAAATTGGTTTATCCAAACAGTGTTCAACCTGAGCGGTTTGGCAGTCAGCGTTATAATTTGTCGAAGATCAAAGCTATCTGGAGCTACTTTTTTGCCGTAATGGTGGTAGTCATGATGGGGGCCGTATTTTTATCACTTCGGCTAGATACCTTCGAAGCAGCACTCATCGCAAGTGTTGCCGCCTTTTCTAATGTTGGTGGTTTTTATGCGACAGGGTGGAGCGAAACAGGGCAATGGACCGCATATCACCAAATGGACGCCGAAACGAAAGTTGTTTTATCCATTTTGATGATATTGGGCAGACTTCATATTCTGGTACTATTGACTGCGTTCAATAGGGTCTATTGGTTGCATTCGCGTTGACCCAAATGTGTTTTGAATTTTTACAGTTACGAGGTGAGTTATGAGCCGCATTGCTTATGTTAATGGACAATATCTATCCCACGCCCACGCAGGTGTGCATATCGAAGACCGCGGTTATCAATTTTCCGACGGCATTTATGAAGTTTGTGAAGTTCGCGACGGCAAAATCATCGATATGGGCGGGCACCTTGATCGTTTGGAACGATCTGCCAACGAACTCGAAATCAACCTGCCAAACAGACGTAAAACAATCGAGATTATTGTCGAAGAAATGCGTCTTAAAAACCGCGTCCAAAACGGCATTGTCTATATCCAAGTAACGCGCGGCGTTTCCCCTCGAAATCACCTATTTCCATCACCATCGACGCCTGCATCAATGGTGATGACCGCGAAATCGACATCTCGTGAAGCATCCGACAAAAAAGCGGCCGCAGGTGTCAGCGTCATCACTGTTCCAGATAATCGATGGGACCGTGTAGACATTAAAACTGTCTCGCTGCTGCCAAATATTCTTGCCAAACAAAAAGCCCATGAAGCTGGTGCCTATGAGGCTTGGTTTGTTGATGCCGACGGCGACGTGACTGAGGGATCATCGACCAACGCGTGGATTGTGACGCAAGACAATGTCCTTGTCACACGAGATGCATCTCGCGGCATTTTAAAGGGAATTACGCGTGGTACGACGATGACGGTCGCCGAAAATTTACAACTAAAAGTCGAAGAACGTCGCTTTACGGTTGAAGAAGCAAAACAAGCAAAAGAGGCTTTTATTACCGCCGCCACTACTATATGTATGCCAATAATACAAATTGACGGACAGCCAGTGGGTGATGGGAAAGTTGGAGAAGTATCGCAAAGACTGCGGGCGCATTTTCACGAACATGCAGGCTGAATACATTTAAACTAAGGATAACTTGTCTATTTCAACTTCTTATGGCAGCTTACGCTTCAAGTCGTAGAAACGGCAAAAAATAAAAAAAATAGGGCGAGAAAATGCCCTACTAAGGGGCATTACTAGGATGGCTGAACGTTCACAGAACCTACAAGACAATTTTTTAAATCATGTACGTAAAGAAAAAATCTCACTAACCGTATTTTTGGTCAATGGTGTCAAATTGCAAGGAGTTGTCACTTGGTTCGACAATTTCTGTCTTCTACTAAGAAGAGATGGGCATTCTCAACTAGTATATAAGCACGCGATTTCAACGATCATGCCGAGCAGCCCGATCCAAATGTTTGAACAAAATGAATCTTAAGCCAGCTTTGCTGTCTATGCTTTATCCCATAAATTCGTCGCTGCTTAATGGGTGACGGTTATCAAACAATGCAGGAGCGCACCAAGTGCGCCGTTCTTGTGCCGACCATAGTGGAGGCTGGCTCTCCTATGCGCTCTGTTGAGGCCCAGCTGGAAGAAGCAATGGGCCTTGCAGCCGCGATTGATCTTGATATCTGCTTCACCAATATCAGCCGAATTTCGAAGGTAAAACCCGCAACCCTTTATGGCAGCGGCAAGGTCGAAGAAATTGCCGAACACCTGCGCGAAAACGACATCAAAGTTACGATTGTCGACCACCCGCTAACCCCCGTACAGCAGCGCAATTTGGAGCGCGATTGGCAGACAAAGGTGCTTGATCGTACTGGCATTATTCTCGAAATATTTGGTGCCAGAGCCCAGACTAAAGAGGGGACGCTACAAGTTGACCTTGCAGCGCTAAATTATCAACGGGGCAGGCTGGTTCGCTCATGGACCCACCTTGAGCGACAGCGCGGCGGCGGTGGCTTCCTTGGCGGACCTGGTGAAACCCAAATCGAATCTGATCGACGCGCCCTGCAAATGAAAATTGAACGGCTGGAAAAGCAACTGGACCAAGTGCGTCGCACTCGTTCGCTTCACCGAAAGCAACGCCAGAAACAGGCAATCCCGATTATTGCTTTCGTCGGCTATACCAATGCAGGCAAATCGACGCTGTTTAACACCATAACCAATGCTGAAGTGTTCGCGAAAGACTTGTTGTTTGCAACACTTGACCCGACCCTGCGAAGGTTAGAGCTTGGGGACGGAACGGCAGCTATTTTATCAGACACGGTGGGCTTCATCTCAAGCTTGCCGACAGACCTGATCGCCGCTTTTCGCGCCACGCTCGAAGAGGTGACCGAAGCCGACATCATTGTTCATGTGCGTGATATATCCCACGAAGACAGCCACGCGCAAAGCCAAGACGTAAGTTCCGTATTGGGTGATCTGGATGTCGACATTACGAACCCAGACACACTTGCCAAAAACCAACAGGCTTATGTGGAAGTATGGAATAAGATTGACCTATTGAGCGACGATGAGAAGGCCTTCGCCCACGCAAAATCTGAAGGCCGCGGCTTCCCAACCATCAAACTAATTTCCGCCTTTACAGGTGAGGGCGTTGAAGACCTTCTGCTCTATTTCAAAGAGATTTTAGAAGCCAATCAAACAACACGCACCGTCACATTGAACGGCGAAAAACTGGCAAACATGCATTATGCCTACAGTCTCGGCACTGTTTTATCTTGCGATACCGCAGAGGATGGATCAGTCACAATTAAAGTAAAATCTGAGAATTGGGAAAAGCTATCAAATTACCTGAGTTAGCACATATAACCAATTGATTTAAATAGACTTTGCTTCAATCCAATACCTTTCCAATTCATTCAAATCTGCCTCAGTCAACGTGCGATTTTTTACTCGTAATTGCCGTTCTATATGATTGAATCGCTTTATGAACTTGCGGTTTGTCCCAGCCAAAGCCGCTTCTGGGTCAATTTTTAAATGCCTCGCCAAGTTGACCGCGACAAACAAAATATCGCCTAGCTCATCCTGCATTTTATCCTGATCACCAGACGCCTGTTCGACTTCAAATTCCTGAAATTCTTCGCGCAGTTTATCGAACACAAGCCCAATATCGTTCCAGTCAAAGCCAACGGTCGAAGCCCGTTTTTGCAGCTTCATTGCATGGGATAATGCGGGCAGGGTGGCGGGCACACTATCAAGCAACAACGGCTCCTCGGCTTCTGTTAGCTTTGGTTTCAACGCAGCTTTTTCAGCCCGCTCAACAGCCTTAATCCGCTCCCATTCACCAGCCTGAATGCCGCTCTTCTTTTGCTCTTCAGTGCCAAAAACATGCGGATGACGACGGATCATTTTACGGTTGATGGCTTCCACAACATCACCAAAATCAAACGCGCCTTGCTCCTTAGCAATCTCCGCATGATACACCACCTGAAGCAGCAAATCGCCAAGTTCATCACAAAGGTCCGGCATATCATCACGATCAATCGCATCCTTCACTTCATACGCTTCTTCGATAGTGTATGGAGCGATGCTCTCGAATGTTTGCTTCTGATCCCAAGAACAACCAGCCACAGGATCACGCAACCGCGCCATCACTTCCAAAAGACGCTCTATGTCACGAGACGGCTCGATATCACGGTAATCTTCATCCATGGCCATGCAATCATTCTCCAGATCAGCAACAATCATTGCTTAGCCCGACAAGATGAGAATGAACAGAGTTGATATAAGTTATGGCATGGTTGAGCTCGCTTTGATCTACGTCAAAAATCAAAAGAGGGCTACAGCTATACACACAAGCTTAATTCGCATAATATATATTATGGAACTTTTATTATATAGCGAATATAAGTTTAGCCAGATACCTCGATCTTCATACCGTCATATGCTGGCTCAACGCCTTTTGGTAGCTCGGCTTTGAGCTTGCCGTAATCTAGATCAATATGCATATGCGTGAAGATCGTACGCGCTGCTTTGACGCGGCCTGCGGCCACTAAAGCTTCATCGACGCTAAAATGACTTGGATGCAGCTTATAGCGCAGCGCATCGACGATCCATATATCGACGCCATCCAGCGCATCGAATGCCTGATCGCTCAGAGCGTTCACATCGCTAGAATAGCCAAAATTCTCAATTCGGAAGCCGAGAGAAATAATATCGCCATGGGTCTGCTCGTATGGCAGCGCTGTAATGGGACCGCCAGCGCCATTGATGGTGACAGGCTCATAAGGCTCAATGCGGTGATCGTTTAATATTGGCGGATAAGAACTTCCTTCAGGCGTCTTATAACAATAGCCAAATGCTTCATGCAGCCGCTCAGAGGTTGGCGCATCAGCATAAGTGTCAACGCGACGGCCACCTTCGATGATCCAAAACGCACGTAGATCATCAATGCCGTGAATGTGGTCAGCATGCGGATGGGTGAAGAGCACGCCATCAAGTTTATCCACTTTCTCCCGAAGCAACTGCTGTCGCATATCCGGCGATGTATCAATCAAAACCCGCGTTACATCGTTGTTCTCATTGAATTTTTCAATCAATAGAGAGCAACGCAAACGCTCATTTTTCGGATTATTTGGATCGCAATCGCCCCAATCATTGCCAATTCGCGGCACACCCGGCGATGAGCCACAGCCTAGAATTGTAAAAACTGTGCGGGCGTCACTCATCCGTTATCCTTCGCCACCAAAGCCTTCTGGCGGCGGTATTTTCTTGAACAATCGGAAGAAATTAGATGTGGTTTGATGGGCAATTTCCTCATTGGAAACGCCTTTCACATCCGCCAAAACTGCCGCTGTATGCGCTGTATATGCCGGCTCATTGCGCTTTCCGCGATAAGGCATGGGTGCGAGATACGGCGCATCTGTCTCAACGAGAAGCCGATCCATTGGAACGCTAGCAGCGATTTCGCGGATTTCGTGGGCGTTTTTAAAGGTCAAAATGCCTGAAAATGAGAGGTACAAACCAAGCTCTACACCAACACGCGCAAGCTCTGGACCAGACGAAAAGCAATGTAAAATTGCTGGGAAGGCACCCTTCCCAGTCTCTTCTTCCAAAATGCGGATCATGTCTTTGTCAGCATCGCGTGCATGTATCACAAGCGGCAATCCGGTGTCCCGAGCGACTGCAATATGCAGCTTAAGGCTTGCTGCTTGATTGGCAGGTGTCGCCTTATCGTAGAAATAATCAAGACCAGCTTCACCAATCGCCGCCACCTTACTTAAAGTGGATTTTTTATATATATCGTCGTAGGTTATATCAGTTTCTTCATTTGCATTATTAGGGTGTGTACCTACAGAACAATAGATATTCTCATACCGTTCAGCCACAGAATGAATGCGTTCAAACTCACGAACCTTCGTGCAAATCGTCACCATATATTTGATGCCAGCATCAGACGCGCGGGCGACCACATCGTCGAGCTCGTTCTCGAAATCTGGGAAATCGAGGTGGCAATGACTATCAACAAGCACTTAGGATGCCCCCTCTTCCACATAGCGCGGAAACACACCTTCTGGCTTATCAATCACCAAGCCTGAAGGTAGCCGTGTTGCAATGTCTGCGAATTGACGATTGCCGGCATCCACCTTGAGAATATCCAGCAAAGCGTTTGCCGACTTTGGAACAATCGGCTGCGCTAAGATTGCAACCTGACGCACAATCTCAGCCGTCACATAAAGCACGGCGGCCATACGTTCAGGGTCCGTCTTTTTCAAAGCCCATGGTTCTTGGCCTGCAAAGTAGCGATTGGCCTCAGCCACCACATCCCAAATCGCGCCCGTCATCTTGTGAATGGCGTAGCTTTCCATGGCCGTGCGGCACGCAGCCAACATACCATCAGCCTGCGCCAAGATTGCTTCATCTTCAGCACTGAGGTTTTGCGGCGCGTCGAGCTTTCCATCGAGGTTTTTGAAAACCATCGACAAGGAACGCTGAGCAAGATTGCCAAGGTCATTGGCAAGGTCGGCATTCACGCGGTTGACGATAGCCTCATGGCTGTAGCTTCCGTCATTACCAAATGGCACTTCACGCAGAAGAAAATAGCGGATTTGATCAACGCCGTACTCGTTGGCCAAATCAAACGGATCGAGCGAATTGCCGCCCGACTTCGACATTTTCTCGCCCTTGTTCAAAACGAAACCGTGCCCAAACACTCGCTTTGGAAGCTCAATATTTGCAGACATCAAAAACGCGGGCCAATAGATGGCGTGAAAGCGCGTGATGTCCTTGCCAATAATATGTGCATCAGCAGGCCAGTATTTTTTAAACATCTCGGCATCCGTGTCCGGAAAACCAACGCCTGTTAGATAGTTAGTGAGCGCATCAACCCACACATACATCACGTGCTTCTCATCACCAGGCACCGGCACACCCCAGTCGAAGGTCGTGCGGGACACAGAGAGATCGCGAAGGCCAGATTTTACGAAGCTAACAATCTCGTTCTTACGCTCACGTGGGCCGATGTAATCAGGCTGATCCTCATAAAGCGCCAGAAGCTTGTCGCCATATGCTGAAAGACGGAAGAAATAGCTCTCCTCATCAACCCACTCAACTTCAGTCCCCTGCGGGCCGTATCGCTTGCCATCTTCGCGCTTTTCCGTCTCGCTCTCATCATAGTAAGCTTCATCACGAACAGAATACCAACCAGAATAGCTATCCTTATAGATGTCGCCATTGGCTTCCATCTTCTTCCAAATCGCTTGGCAGGCTTCTTTATGGACTTCTTCTGTTGTGCGAATAAAACGATCCGCAGAACAATCAAGCGCCTCGCCCATATCAATGAACACTTGTGCGTTTTGATCAGCCAGCTCTTTCGGCGTAATGCCAAGATCACGCGCTGTCTGCATCATCTTTATGCCGTGCTCATCGCTACCAGTTTGAAAATAGACGTCACGGCCTTCAAGGCGGAAGAAACGCGCAATCGCATCACTGGCGATCAGCTCATAGGCATGGCCAATATGCGGTCGACCATTTGGGTATACGATCGCAGTTGTGAGATAAAAGGGAGACGTGTTTGTTGGGTCAGCCATGGTCAATCTTGTCGAAATACGGGGCCGTTGAAAGCGGCAACGGTGTCCTTAGGATGCCTCGCACACATCATGAAAAAGGGAGAGCACTGTTTGTTTGCGGTCCAAATTCATGCGTGATTCTAGGTCAATCCGCTCACGCATCTTTTCCCATACCTTAGCCAAACTGACAAGCGTCTCTGGCGTGCCATCACTTCTAACTTTTTGGCTAATGTAATCCTCCATGAGATCGATGAAGAAATGATACTTTTCATCGCCACCTCTTGCCGCCACTTGATCCGCAAAACTATGCAATGCCCCCATATTATAATTTGGTTGGCTTGCAAGCAATGAGTGACAGTCATCGACCAGCGAGGCCATTTCATTTTCTAAGAACTGATACGCACGACGAACGCTGCCACCAAGGTGAGCATTGTAGTTTTGCAAGCTATCAAAGTTCAACGCTTTGCCATTGCTAGCAGCCGATAAGGCAGTTGTCAGATCGGCGTAATTGAGAGAATTGAAATCTAACTGTTGGCAGCGGGACCTAATGGTCGGAAGCAATCGACCGGGTTGGCTGCTGAGCAGGAAAAACAGCGTCTTTTCAGGCGGTTCTTCCAATATTTTCAACAAAGCATTGGCGGCACTGATTGTCATCTGGTCTGCGCTATCAACGATTGCAACCCGCCAACCAGATTCCCCCGCTGTTGCACCAAAGAAGCCAACACTGCGGCGCACTTCATCAACCGTCAGCTGAGTTTTGAATTTCTTGGTCTTTTCATCCATCGGTATACGGAGGTGGAGAATATTAGGGTGTCCGCCGCTGGCGATACGGCGAAACACGGCGTTATCGGCATTAGAACTTGCGACAAGCGCATCCATGTCCGGCAATGGTTGATCTGCATTGAGTTCGCAAAAAGCGCGAGCAATCCGAAAGGCAAAACTAGCTTTTCCAACGCCAATCGGCCCACACAACAGCCAAGCATGATGCAAACGCCCAGCCTTGGCACCTGCCAGAAAACGCTCAGCCGCAGCCTCTTGACCAACAAAACATCCGTTTTCATAAGGTTGAAGCAGCCCCTCAATCCTATCGGCAATCGGTATGTCATAATCAACAGACTGCATTGGTAGCCCTTATTTGTTCTTAGGTTTTGGTGTTGAGAGCGGTTTCAAGAAGGGCTGAATACAAGCGCTGATAACTCCCGCAACATTCTCAGGATCTTGGCTCGCATCCACAACAATACAGCGTTTTGGTTCATCAGCTGCAATTTTCAAAAAAGCTTCACGGCGCTTCACATGAATGGCGATGTCGTCTTTCTCAAAGCGGTCGATATGATCGATGATGTTTTTCGCACCGTCTTGTCCTGCAACAAGCCGTTTCGTCACACGCTCCAAACCAATTTCTGGCGCAATATCCATGATGATGGTGAGATCTGGATGCTTGTCACCAACGGCAATCTCTTCCATTTGCTTTAAATAGTCAGCGGAAACACCATCCCCACCGCCTTGGTAAGCGCGGGTGGAATCATAAAAGCGGTCGCACAAAACGATTTTATTGTTCGCCAATGCAGGCAGGATGGTTTCACGCATATGATCAAGTCTAGCTGCGGCAAACAGCAAAACTTCGGTCTCTGCACCAAATGGCTGAGCCGCACCGCTCAAGAGCACTTGTCGAACAGCTTCGGCACCCGTTGAACCACCAGGTTCTCGAGTTAAAACAACATTATAGCCATTTTTCTTTAAGTAATCTGCAAGACGTTTTATTTGGGTGGATTTACCAGCCCCTTCGCCGCCCTCAAATGTCACAAAGACCCCAGACACTTTTCGCCCCCATTAGCCGCATCAAATTCAGCAAGACGCGCTAAATAGCGTCGGTTATATCCAGCCGATCATTAGCTCGAAAATTGCATCCAACGCGCGTTGATGCAACTCCCCCTTTTCAACATCGTCATTTGTGAACACCTCAGTGGTACTCACCACCTTGCCATCCAATTTAACAATGAGCTTACCAGCAGGCTGCCCCGCTTCAACAGGAGCAACCAGAGGGCCTTTATAATGGACCTTCGCCGTTAGGCGTCCACTGACCCCTTTTGGCAAGAGAATAGCGACAGGTTGCTTAGCAACCACATCGACGCGACTTTGTGTTCCACCAAATACTTTCGCACCGCCAATAACTTCACCTTTTGCAAAGATCGGTCTTGATTCAAACGAGCGGAAACCCCAACTCAACATGCGGCGTGCTTCTTCTGACCGCGCTTTGCGCGTTTCCAAACCATTGATAACGAGCAAGAGACGACGATCATCTTGAACAGCGGATCCAACGATCCCGTATCCAGATTCTTTGGTAAAACCAGTTTTAATACCGTCACCACCAATTTTGGATTTCAGCAACGGATTGCGATTGAACTGGCGAATTTTGTTCCACGTAAACTCAGGTTCAGAGAAAATCTTATAAAGGTCAGGATATTCATGAACCACATGGCGCCCTAAGATCGAAAGGTCACGCGCAGTCGTATATTGATCAGGGTCTGGTAATCCGGTTGCATTGGTAAAATTACTGTCGGTCATACCAACGCTTTTGGCGAAGTTATTCATACGGGTCGCAAAAGAGGTTTCATTTCCCGACATACCCTCCGCAATCACAATTGAAGCGTCATTGCCTGATTGTATGGCAACGCCACGGATAAGGTTTTCAACCGAAACAGTTTCCGTTTTGGGGTCGATAAACATTGTCGACCCGCCCGAACTACCGCCACCTTTTTTCCAGGCATTAATGGACATCGGCAGCCCATCTTTTAGCGAAAGCTCGCCCCGCTTCAACGCATCAAACACCACAGCAAGCGTCATGATCTTCGCCATACTAGCAGGCGGCATTCTCGTTTCAGCATCATGCTCATACAAGGTGGCACCGGAGGCGACATCTATCAAAATGGCATGTTTTGCTTCAGTTGAATAAACCTGAGCCGAGACCGTTGAGCTTGCGATGAATAGAAAGAATGCAGAAAATAAATAGAAAACAGTGCGATGTGCCATCATCTTATCCAAACGAGAAATCTTGTCCCCCAACAAAACGCGAGTAGTAAACTCAATTTTGAGAAATAACTATAGCATTTGGAGCCGTTTTGCGAATTATCTTTAGAGCAAAAGGTAAATTAGTCTCAAGTGTTACTGAAGCGTAGCTGTTTTTCTTGTTTAACTCACTTGAAAGCGAGACTGAACCATAACGGCTAAATTGCTCAACAAACTTAAACGCATCATCATGCGCGACATTTTTGCCGATCAGTATCGTTTGGCGGATTTGAAACGCTAACGGTTGAACTTTTGATGGTTTCAGCAAACCATCAAACACATTACGAACATTGACCGTCGGCAAATAAGCATTCTGCCCATTTGGTCTTGCTTTAATCACTTGTGCTGGTTGGCCATGATTAGGCGTTACAGTGCTTGATCCGCCTTCTTGCCACAACAAACGAGGGCGCAACACCAAAGGACCGGCGTCACCCGAGCCAACAAGAGCTGCTGGCTTTATCGATGCCGCAGGTGCTGTTGGTGTATTGGATACTAAGATCGGCGCTGGGGTTGGAGCTGGGTTCTTCGGGACGGCAGGCTGAATAACCCGCGTTGGTGCTGCAGCAATCTGCGTTTCACCACCAATTTCCCCATTAAGCGCCGCATTCACTTCTTCCGGCGATAAGCCTGCATATTGAAGCAGCTTTTTTCGAGCCGCGACTTTGCTTGGTTCAACTGAACCCGGCCCCTTGTAGGAGGATAGAAGATATTTCTCATCACTACCATCAACTGGCGCACGACCGATATATTTCACCTTAACTTTAGCAATACCCCCTGCCCGCGTGCCCAAAAGCTCAGCGGTGCGATAGGATAAATCGATAATGCGTGTCTTGTGGAAAGGCCCGCGATCATTCACACGAACAATAACAGAGCGACCATTTCGTACATTCTCAACGCGCACATAACTTGGAAGCGGCAACGTTGGATGCGCTGCCGACAAGGCGGTTTGATCGTAAACTTCACCGTTCGCCGTTTTGCGACCATGGAAATTAGGACCATACCAAGAGGCTATGCCGGTCTTATTATAATTTGGCTGGTGGCGCGGTTTATACCAGCGCCCATTAATTTTGTAAGGCTTGCCAACAACAGCACGTCCGCCACCACGTGGAACGGGTGCAAATGCTGATTTTACAATGCGCTCACTAGCGGCGCCATAACTGCGGCCAGCTTTAAACTTTGCTTTGGTGCGGATTTCTCCAGACACGGGCGGCTTAACAACCGCACTTTTGGCCGTTTTATTCGCGCTCTTAAGACCTGGAATACCTGCAGACGGTGTCTTCGAAAATTCACCCGAACAGGCAGACAATGCAACAGCAACACCTGCAAGCATTGCAGTATGCAAATACGTTTTTTTAGCTCTCACCGGCATGGTGCGCACATTCCCCGTAAAATCCCGACAGTCTGTGGATACATTGGTATACCACGAGTCTTATCCGCAACACCAACACAAACGTGTGAGAAACGCGCGCACTCAACCCAATGATCAAACACTTCGATCACATAAGATAAAATTAGCTAAAATTCTAAACATGGCATTAAGGACAACGCCTCGGACCCCTCGTCCCTGCCATCAAAAAAGTAGTTTCAGCCCCAAATTCTCACAACTTTCACCCCTTATGGCGAAGGAAATGGTTCTGCACCTGCCGCCTCTTCCCTATTTTTGCCAGCGCCGTTGATCTCTAAAGGACATTTTCGCAGCCTGTATAGATCCTCAGACGCAATACAGCATACGCCGAATTCACCGCCACAAAAAAACGTAAGTCATTGTATCTATTCAATATATTTTCTTTATTTTCAAAATTCATATAACAGCACATCAGATTTTCAACTGACAAACTACCGTTTCAATCAAGATTGGAGCGCTAACAGGCAAGCCAAGGCGGGTAACAAAAAAAGCAACCGCTATCGCGTTCACGATTCGCCTGTAAAATTTTGGGAAAACCCATTTTCATCGTTAAGCCTCCCTTAACAACACCAACCTTCACAGCCTTACGGAGCCTCTTCAACCAAGAGATTTTTCACAATTCCATTGTTTTTTTGTGTTTTGGCAAAAAAATGCGTTTTTTGCTCTTGTATTTTGAACAACATTCTAGCAATAAGGCGGTCTCGGAGAGGTGGCAGAGTGGTCGAATGCGGCGGTCTTGAAAACCGTTGAGGTTAACGCCTCCGGGGGTTCGAATCCCTCCCTCTCCGCCATATCACATCTATATCCATATGTTTTTCAATCAGATAAATGAAATCGACTGGGCTTCACCCCACCGATTACGCGCGACTATTATTTTTTTTGGCTAAGTTATACGGAAACACTGGAGCCAACTTGCTCCCCCAAAATCGGGCCATTTAGTCCTACAACTTTCCCATTATGATCCCGTTATCGGGAAAAGGCCTTTTCTATGAACCCATCAAAGTGCAACGAAGCTTAGATCGCGTTTGTTTTTAGGTAGGCAGAGGGTAAAGGGGGCGTTGCCGAGGTGCGGAGTTTCTTTGCCACTTCTCGCTTTGCTTCATCATTGCTCTGGTCGTGCTGTAGCCCCCAAGAAGCTATTTCCAGTTCGCTTGAAAGCGGCAAACTTTCGACAAAACCGTCTGAATTTCGCACCTTTCCCTGACATCTGGTTGAGCCCTAAAAAAATATAAACAACAAATTAATTTCGAGGACAAATAGTTAGGATGGCAATAATCATTTGAAAATTAAATTAATTTAATACACATTATAAGCAGAATAAAAAAATACAGAAAATATAAATACTATAAATTGAAATTTGGAATGTGGAATATGAGATATTAATAATTATATAGATAGAGATACTTGTTATGGACGATAATATATTTGAAATTGAAAACCCATCAAGTATTAAATCCACATCAAATCCCTATAAAATATTTGTTGATGGCTTGGATTTTTATAAGAATAACCTCTCTAAATTGAACAAAAATAAGAAAAATGAAATTGAAAAGTTTTTATTGAAACTCCTTGATGCGGCACCAGCCCAATTCAATGTTAAAATTTCTATCGAAATTTGTAATCATGACTACCTCCCCTTAAAAATCGTTAGATACCTCGCGTTAAAACCAATTGATATTGCTAAGCCGATCCTTACGCATTCCAAAATCTTAAGTGAGCGCGATCTATTGGTGGTTACAAGCGTGCGAGGAGATCAGCATCGCGCTGTCATTGCCGCTCGAGCTGATGTGACTTTTGCAATCTCTTCAAAGCTTGTCGAAAAAGGCGATGAGGAAGTCATGCGGATTTTGACAGAAAATTTAAACGCTTTGATTTCTCAAAAAACATTTCGAATAATCGGAGATAAATCGTCAAACAATGAAAATCTCAAATTTCTCGTTCTAAACCGAAACGACATTACTATTAAGTCGACGGAATATCTCCTTGAGAAATTCAATTTGGCCGAACTGAATGAAATAAATGAAAAAGCTGATGGGCCATTAAAAATACACCTAGAAATCAAAATTGATAAATTAAACACCAATGACAATTTTAGCTACAAATTAAACGATGAAACCAATGCTGAATTGCAGAATTTAAATCAGATACAAAAACAATATTTGGAAACTAAAATTACCGAAAAAGCACTCATAGATGCCATTAATTCCGGTACAAGTGATATTGTAATTTGTTTCTTTTCAACCTTAACCGGCTTGGGTTTAGAGGACATGCTCGAGTGTATTTCTAATGCTGACGCACGAAAGTTCGCGATTGCATCAAAAGCAAAAGGGTTAAAACAGAAAACGCTCGAAGAAATTTTGAATTCAGACGTATGGCGAGCTACGCCTTCTCGTGAGAAGGTTTCAGATGCCGTGCGGACTTATAAAAACCTCAAGCAGAACATTGCATGCGAGCTTTTGAAGAAATAACGCGTTAGGTTGCTTAAGAATTTACGCGTGACTTGATGTTTTGAATATCCAGATGCAAAATACAAGAACATAGGCACCACATTAGGTAGCCATTCACTTCCAAAAACTCTTCAAAATATGTGGGATTGTCCACCAGATCCTTGATTCTATCAAAAGGCCAAGCCGATAGAATAAACGCGAGTGCGCTATAGGCAGCAAGTGCTGACGCTGAGATTAGGTACAGCTTAAGTGAGCCTTTAAAAACATCCCACGATTTAAGGATCTTAAAAAGACACGCGAGCGCTGCCATGACAACGACAACTCTAAATACTGACTTTAAGGTGTCCAAAATGTCTGCTTTGTCTTCCAGCGCAGTTGGTAGCTCCAGAGCAAACTCGCGGGAGAACAATAAAACACTGAGTGCGCTCAAAAAATAAAACACTGGCTTATGTGTTTGATCTACTTTTTTCGAGAAAACGAAAAAACACACCGCGCTAATGAGCAAGGCGATGTTTTGGATTATTTCAGCCAAACCATTTTCAGCAAAGGCACTGTTAAGCGCCTGCTGAGGGAAAACATCCAGATTGAGCGCCGTGAAAAATATAACGGTAATTAGAACCAAAATGCACGTGAGACCTAAAGATAGAGGGTATCTATTTGAACTCGTAATAAACCGCATTTAACAATCACCCTCTGTCCTATAAATTATCGCAGATCAGATCTGGCAATATGACAGATTTCATTCACCTTCGTTGCCTGCATAATAGGGTGGCTAAGCAGCATTGCAAGCTTCTTGCGCACGTCACGACATCTTAGATTATCTGACATAGCCAACCGACGCTAAGCGCTATCATCCGCCAAATAGAACTGGAAACTCATCCGCAACCAACGGCTCATTGTTTTGCAATGTGACCTGCGGGAATGGTGGTGATGTTACGATCCCTTCCCTGCGCACAAAGCTTACCCCATCACCCACCAACCGCAACGAGAAGGCTCGTCGTTCGCTGGTAGCACTGGTGTTGGCTGGTGCGCCATGGATGGTTTTATAATCAAAGGCCACCGCATCACCAGGCTCCACCGCCCAGCCGACGATATCGTAAGCGTCTCTGTTGCCATTGATATCAGGAATGTTCTCCAACCCGTCATCTTCGTTCAACGCGGAACCATCAAAGCGCTGCGGGCGATATAACGTGTCCCACTTATGCGACCCGGGAACAAACTCCAGTGTGGTTTCTCGAGGCACCACATCAAGCGGAATCCATAGGCTGAGCGTCTTAGGTCCAGACACACAATAATAAGGCGCATCGTGATGCCATGGTGTCGGCACACCAGTTTCAGCCTCTTTAACCAGAACATGTTCATGAAACAGCTGAACCTTCTGGCTTTCCATCAGTTCCGCTCCAATTTCAGCAGCGGTAGAATTGAAGATGAAATCCTTATACTCAGGAATCCGGTCCCAGTTGCAATAATCGACAAAGAAGCGCCCACCTCCGTTTTCGCCCTTGTAAATTCGAGCTCCTTGATCGTGGTCTTTCATGTTGGCTGCAACGCCATCTTGGAGGGTTTTGATCCAATCAGAAAACACCCCACGCAAAACGGTCACACCGTTATCGCGGAACTCCCGTTTTGCATCCTCAGTGATATAGCTACCCATGGCGTCCTCATTGTCGTTTTAGTCCGTTGGCAAAGCTTACACGCCGACACAGAAAAAGAAAAACAATTCAATCAATGATCAATAACCGAAGGAGTGTTGCCTGTTTATTGAGTGCGTGGCAGGCTATCTGCGGCGATACAGACATGGCCTAGTTAGAAACCGACATGACAAAAAGGTTTGATGAAACGATGCGAACTCTCAAATTTGTTCTGATGATCATTGTGGTTTTTGCAGGTTTTAAACCAGCTTTAGCGCAGACTATCCCAACAGAAACACTTAAGTCTGTGGTCTCGGTGTTACCCGTTTGGCCCAACCAACCACAAGGCGGCACGGGTGCACGGGCTGGTACTGCGCCTGAGGGTAGCGGCGTTGTGATCACCAAAGAGGGGCTGATCGCAACGGCATGGCATGTCATCGCGCCCGCACGGCGTATTGATGTGCGCCTGCATGATGGCCGCATAGTGCCTGCTGAATTGGTTGGCAAAGATGAAGCAAGCGATATCGCGCTTTTGAAAACAGAAGCGGCACTCGTCCCATTCAAACTCGCAGATGAACCAGCAATCTCATCCTCCGTCTGTGCTATCGGCAATGCCTATGGGCTCGATCTTTCAGTCACTTGCGGCGTTGTATCAGCGGTTCGTGTAGGTCATGCGGGTTTTAATACCGTCGAAGATTTCATCCAAAATGATGCGGCGAGCAATCCGGGCAGTTCTGGCGGCGCACTGGTGAACGAAGCAGGTGAACTTGTCGGCATGCTATCAGCAATTTTCGCCTCACAAGCTGATACCAATGTGGGTGTTAATTTTGCTGTTTCTGCAAGATTGTTAGATCGCGTTGTAACGGCCTTACAACAAGATGGTGCGGTGGAATACGTGCAAGCAGGTTGGCAAGTGACGCGGCTGCGTCCTGTACAGGCAGCTGAGTTCTCTGGTGCTCTTATCCGCAATGTTACGCGCGATGGCGTCGCTGAAACCAGCGGGCTTCTGGCTGGTGACATTATCACGCGCATCAATGGCCGCCTGATCCGCCGCCCACAAGATGTGCGCTCTGAGATGGCACTTGTGCAAAACGGCACAGAAGCGAAGGTGCAAATCATCCGCCAAGGCCGTCAAATCAACGCGTCGCTGAGTTTCGAACAAGAGGAACCGAACAACGCTCCCACTGAGAGCACGGAGCAAGTTCCAATCGCACGGTCGACCGACCCAGATTGCCCGCATCCAGCCGCCGTGTGCCTTACTCGTCAGGCTGTCTTCCCCATTGAGAGCTTTGATCCAATTGCGAGTGCTGTGCGTATCGGGCCTGACCTTGTTGTCACAAACCGCCATGTGATTGGCGACCGAAAAACCGCCAACATCCTGACGCCAACAGGTCCCGTTAAAGGCGATGTCATCGCTTCTTCTTATCGAGGTGATCTTGCCGTGTTGCGTGTTTCTGGCTTGCCTGCAGATGGTTTGATTTTGAAGCCCGCAGATGGCCAAACCGATCATTATGACAAAGGCACTTATTTCGCCGTTGGCGCTGATGCGGCCCGTCAGCAAGTGCGTGTGTTCGACGCGGGACAAACGATATTGCCGCCAGCAAATGGCGCTCCCTTTGGCAGACACCACGTGACGTCACGCATGCAACCTGGAGTCAGCGGTGGCGCGTTGATCAACGCCCAAGGTCAACTTGCTGGTATTGCTGTTGGTGGTGGTGAGGGCCGATACGAAGCCCTGCCCCTGCCCCAAGTCAACAAATTATTGGCAGGCGTTGATGCTGATGATGCTCCAACCACTCAGCAAACATTAGGCAAAGCTTTTGTCCGCTGTGTCGCAGCTGTCGATGCTGCGCGGGACACACCAAGAGGCCAAGCCCATGACGCATCACTCGTTGAGGCACTCACAGACTATTGCCTGACAAGCGAAAACCCCGGTGAAATGGTGAATGCAGGACGATTACTTGGTATTGGGCGAGCGACAAATGAAGCCATTAACCTGCATGAAGCCGTTGTTACGCGTGTACCAAACTCAATCAATGCGCGCCTATCTCTTCTTGTCTCCCTACAGCTAGGCGGCCGTTTCATGGAGATGCTTCCCCATGCACGATGGCTGATGGATGTTATCGCCGATGACCCACAAGCTCTACGCTTTGCTATTCAATCTGGCGTATGGGGTGATGATAAAGCACTGGCTGAAAGAGCCTATGCAAAATTGCTGAAAGCTGATCCACGCCAAGCTCAAGCGGCACGGCGTTTCATTGACAATGCCCCGCCAGCGCCACCGCGCCGTTAAATATCGCAGAACACCACTAGTCTTGGCTCGGATCGATAATCCAACCAACCGCGACCAAACCGTCCTTGCGTGGTTTTGTAGCACGGGCAAAGATTTTGGCTTTCAAATCGGCGGCTGAAAGCGCGGGCGATTTAGAGAGCATGCGGGCTGCAAGAGCTGCAACGCGCGGCACGGCATAACTGGTGCCAGATGCCCTACCCTTTGCCCCTCTAAAATCAACAACGGGCTGGTTTTCAGCGGGCACCATTAAATCCACACTGGTCTCTCCCCAATTCGACCCTTCAGCCAAATGTCCAAACGCATCTGACGATGTCACTACGATGATATTGTCGAGCTTCAATGCACTCGGCCAAAGTGGGTTCGCGTCAATGTCCTCGCCATTATTCCCCGCCGATACGATGGCAAGCATATTAGGGTTAGCCTCCATTGCTGCTCTAAAGGTCACCCAATCTGATTGCTTGCGACTACCAAGCGGCATTGAAATAATACGCGCGCCTGCCTTTGCTGCCTGTTCAACAATTTTGCCCATACGGCTCATATTAGGACGAGGATAACGATAAGGAATGAGCGCTGCATCGGGTGCTTCACGCGCAATAATGGAAGCCACTGGCGTACCATGGCGAACGGGTTGAAAAACGTTTCGCGCGGTATCGCCATCATAGGGAAGTTGATCAAGGTCCCAAAAATCATAACCAATTGGAATAGACGTTTCATCGCGTGCCAAGCGGTTTCGAAACAGCGGCAAATCATAAGCAAGACCACTATCAATGAGAGCAATCCGCACCCCACCCGCATCCCTGCCCGCAGGCCAAGAGGCTTGCAATGTCTCGCGCCAAAGCGTGGTTTTCAAGTCTTGATCAAGCTGTTCGAGCAGGATGTTTTCGCCGTCTTCATAAATGATACGTCGCGCCGAGCGCACCATGCAATTGCCGTCGGTTTGCGCTTGCATAAGGGGGCGTGGCGCGCGCCCTTCTTTTGCGTCTTCAAAAACATCAGCAGTGAACCGGCGAAGTTGCTCGTTTGCGTGAATATAGGTCAACCGCAATTCACGATTATCTGGCAACGCAAAGGCAATTTCATGGCGTTTGAAACGAGCGTTTTCCGGCGACTTCTCTTCCCGCAAATACCACGCACCGATTAATTCAGCTTGTAAGGATGGGCCATCGATTAGATTGGCGGTACAGGCATTTTTAACAGCTTGCTGTAACCATTCGCTCGGCTCATCAACTCGCTCTTGAGCCAAGACATCGAGGGCGGTCAACATCATATAAAAAGCAATCGCAAAAGCGAAAACCGATCGTTTCCAATACAATGCTAAAATAAACGACAAACTGAGGCACCTGATCAATCGCCCTTGAAATGGCGAATAAGATTGTTACCTGCAATCATCAAACGCTCAACGAGATCCGTCAAGTCAACGCAAAGGCGTCACGAAGAACCAATGACGAACTATTTTTTTTGTTGCTGAATGCCTTTGATGACACTGAATAAAGCGAGCAAACCTGTAATTATAGAAATAATGTAGACGCCGCTTTCCATCTCAAACAATGATGGGTGTTGTTTTTCATCGACAAAATAACACAAGCCAAACCAAAGAAATGTACTGAGCGCCATCAAAACACTCGCGCTCAGAAAGAACCTGATTGCTGGAGCTTTATCTTGATCCATTTTAAGCATTCCTCTCCAAAAAAAGCAGGGTTAGCCCGCATCATTGTGCGATCAATTCCAACTTCTGCTCCTCATTTACAATATTCTCGATTTAATCCGTGATCATTCCTCAAAGTGCTTTGCTGTTATAATTCAATTCAATTCCTCGCCGCTGAAAGCGAGAAACAAATCCGACAGCGCGACATAAAGGTATTACAAAATTGTCGATTTAGTATAGAATTATATGGCGTTCAAATATAACTATTCGCTCATTTCAGCGTTCAACTCCCCTCGTGGTAAATGAAATACAAACTTTTGGAAGGGTGAAAAGTGAATAAAATCCTAGGAAACTCCTTGGTAATGGATCAAGCGCACGTTGGCGACCTGCGACCAGAAGACTTTACTCACCTGCAAACCGCGTTCGACCTGCTCCCGAAGGTGATCTTCTATGTAAAAGACCATAATCGCCTGTGGGTAACATGCAACAAGGCAGCTTTGAGCCTTTTGCGGATGTCCGAGCTATCTGATGTGATTGGGACGGGGGAAGAAGATTTTTTCCCACCTGCGGTCGCTACAGCCATCAAAGAAGACGACTTGCAAATTATCGAAAATGGCGAATGCATTGTCGACCGTGTTGAAGTTATCACAAATGAGCAAGGCAAGCTGGTTTGGGCAATGACGAGTAAGATACCAATTGTAAATGCAGAGGGCATCGTGCTGGGCATTATGGGTCTCACTCAAATACTCGATGTGAATGCCCAACTTCCTGCTGGTTTTGAAAAACTCAAAGTTGCCATTAAGAAAATCGACGAATCCGTCGAAAAAATGCCGACGGTCCCAGAACTTGCTGCTTTGGCCGACATGTCAGAAAGCCATTTTCGACGTAGTTTCAAACAATGTTTCGGCATTGCACCGCAAGATTTCATTATGCAACAAAAACTGCATCATGCAGCAGAGCGTTTGACCACAACAGACCTTTCAATCGCACAAATTGCAGTTGCCTGCGGCTTTGGCGATCAGAGTTATTTTATTCGTCAATTCGGTCGTTTTTTCGGAGAAACTCCAGGCAAATATCGTCTTAAATGGCAGTAGACAAAAAACCTCTATCCGCCTCTCAAGGGTTGAGATAAGGTTCACTAAATTCAGTCGCCAGAACAACTTATGGACTTTGGGCAAATGGGTACAGAAACAGTCAACACTTTGGTTGTTGGAGGTGGTCAAGCAGGCTTAGCCATGAGCGAGCATCTTCGTGACAATGGGGTTGAGCACCTTGTTTTGGAGCGCGATAGAATAGCCGAACGCTGGCGCACCAACCGCTGGGATAGTCTGGTTGCCAATGGCCCTGCGTGGCACGATCGTTTTCCGACAAAAGAGTTTGATGACATAGATGGCGATGGCTTTCCCACGAAGCATAGTGTCACCGCTTATTTTGAAGAATTTGCCAAACAGATCGAGGCACCCATTCGGTGCGGTGTTGAGGTTTTGTCGGCTGAGAAAGATCAGGCTGACACAGGCTTCATCGTTGAGACCACGCAAGGAACCATCCAAGCAACAAACATCGTTGCTGCCACTGGCCCCTTCCAACACCCTGTTATCCCGCCAGTTGTTCCTAATGATGTTGATGTTTTACAAATGCATTCAACCGCCTATCGCAACCCTGACCAGCTGCCCGAAGGCGCGGTTATGGTTGTTGGCGCAGGATCGTCTGGCTCACAAATTGCCGATGAACTGTTACGCTCAGGCCGTAAAGTCTATCTTTCCGTTGGTCCACACGACCGCCCCCCGCGAAGCTATCGTGGCAAAGATTTTTGCTGGTGGTTGGGCGTCTTGGGCAAATGGGAAATGAAAACACCACCTGCAGGCCGCGAGCACGTAACCATTGCTGTCAGCGGCGCTCATGGCGGACACACGGTTGATTTTCGAGAGCTTGCAGAACGTGGCATGAACCTTTGTGGCATGACGCAGGCTTACAATGATGGCACGCTCACTTTCGCAAGCGATCTTGCAACAAACATCAAAGAGGGTGATGACAATCTTCTCTCTCTGCTTGCTGAGGCAGATGAGTATGTAACCGCACAAGGTCTCGATTTACCCTTGGAAGAAGCCGCTAAGATAATCCGACCAGAACCTGAATGTTTGGCGAACCCAACATTGTCGATTGATTTGAGCGAAGAAGGCATTACTACCATCATTTGGGCAACAGGTTTTAAGCAAGATTTTGACTGGCTAAAAGTTGACGCGTTCCATGAGGATGGCAAGCCTCACCACGCTGACGGCGTATCCAAGCATGGCGGCATCTATTTCCTAGGCCTTCCTTGGCTCTCAATGCGCGGGTCGTCCTTCATTTGGGGCGTTTGGGTAGATGCCAAAAACCTCGGCAGCCATATTGCCAACCGCAACCAGACATTGGGCCTGTAAGTAGTATGAACACCCTTGAGATACTAAGGCAGCTCATTGCGTTCCCAACAGTTAGCATTGATCCCAATCGCGCGCTGATCGACTATTGTGATCAAATCCTCCGAGGTATCGGCGCGAAGACAGTGATCATCGAAGATGAAACTGGTACAAAGGCCAACCTTTTCGCGACCATTGGCGCAACGGATAGACCCGGTGTTTTATTATCAGGACACACCGATGTTGTCCCAATTGCGGGTCAAAATTGGACGAAGGAACCGTTCACCCTCACCCAAGAAGGTGACAAACTCTTTGGGCGCGGCACCACGGATATGAAGGGCTTCGTTGCGAGCGCTTTAAGTGCGGCAATAAAAGCATCAAAGCGAAGTCTCAAAACGCCGCTGCATCTGGCACTTTCCTATGACGAAGAAATCGGCTGCATTGGCGTTCGGTCTATGATCGACATGTTAAAAGAAGCACCATTCAAGCCAGTGTTTTGCATCGTTGGTGAGCCAACCCTTATGGCGGTAGCAACAGGCCATAAAGGCAAAACAGCTGCCCGCGTTCAATGCACGGGGCAAGAGGCGCATTCCGCCCTTGCGCCAACCGCGCTCAATGCAATCCATCTAGCGTGTGACATGATCGCCTTTATTAGATCATTGCAGGAAGATGTGGCGGCAAACAATCTCCACGATGATGACTACGACATCCCCTACACCACCCTACATGTTGGCAAAATCAATGGTGGTGTCGCGCTTAACATCGTACCGAATAATACGGACTTCTTTTTTGAAATCAGAAACCTGCCGGAAGATGATCCAGCGATCTTGATGGAGAAAATCACGGCACATGCTGATAAGCTTATTCAGCCTTTGAAAGCAGAATTCCCGCAAGCATCCGTCGATATTGAGATCACCAACACTTACCCGCCTTTAGGCACGGCAAAAGACGCGGATGTCGTGGACTTCGTAACCTCGCTCACCGGCAAAAACGCCACCATAAAAGTAGCCTTTGGTACGGAAGGTGGATTGTTCTCGACAGAGCTTCGCATTCCAACTGTTGTTTGCGGGCCAGGTTCTATGGATCAAGGCCATAAGCCAGACGAGTACATTGAGCTAGATCAACTCACACAATGCGATGCGATGATGGATACTCTCATTAATCGACTTGAAGCAGGAATTTAACTCACCTACTGCGTCAACTTATCTTGGCGCGCCAACCACACGACGAAATCGTGGATTGTGCCCTCATAGTTTTCCTCGGCCAATGGCCCACCAACGGCATGAACAGAGCGCAGCGAGCGTTGCATTGCTTCGAGTTTCTCGCGGTCTTCGCGGTTCACCTCTTCCCACAAATCAATGCGCTGCTTGATCGTTTCTTCATCCAAATCATCGCCATAAGCTGACATCGTCCATTTCACTTCGATGGAATCAGCAGAAAGAGGGCGAATGGACAAAGAGACAAGCAGTGATGCCGCAATGCTTACGACTTGGCACGGGAAAACAGAATAAAGCGTTGATCGATGCCGCGCTTCCTCATTCAGCCCAACAGCCCCATGCCCACGAGGTGGGATTTCATTGGGATAGCGCGCGAAATAACTGGTAAAGCCGTTACCAGAGGCCGCTTTCTCGCACAGTCCTGTCGGCGTGTAGCCATGCAGTGTTTGTGGGTGAACAACGGAGAGATGATATCCCTCCATGAAGTTCTCAATCAAGCATTTCCAATTCGCATTCCAAACCTCTGTGGCAGAATGCACCACATGGAAATTTGTCGGGTCATAGGCGCCGATCAACTCATCTAGGCCCGTGAGTTCCGCATCAATATCGGCCGGATGGTCGTCGAGCGACACATAGATAAACCCAAACCGCTCAACACAATGAAACGTACCAAGCTTGCATGTCTTGGGATCAAACGCCGCGTTCTTCATGCGCCCCGCGCGTACAAGCCCACCATCGGTGCCATACATCCACGCATGATAAGAACACACAAACCGCTTGGTGTTACCGTTGCCCGTTGCAAGCGGCATTCCGCGATGGCGACACACATTTGAAAGCGCTTTGATATTAGTCTTATCACGCACAACGATCAAAGGTTCATCGAGCAGTTGCAGTGTCAGATAATCCCCTTGATTAGGGATCTCATCAGCCCGCCCGATACAATGCCACCCACGGCGTAAAAGTGTGGCACGTTCGTAGTCGAAAAAATGCGGGCTTACATAAAACTTACCCGGTAGCCCCCAAGGGCTATTCTCGGCTGATTTTGCTATTCCATCTAGTTCCTGTCGCATGGACGAAACAGATGCGGTCAAGGCGCTGAAAGCAGTTAATTGCTCACTCATCTCCCGGAACCCCATATGATGGCGCTCCTTGTGGGTTAAGCGCACGTTGAACATAGGCTTCTAGCTGAGGCTTATATACGTCCCAAGCATTTCTAATTGAGACTATCGGACAATCTTGCGTCCAATCACATCTTAAATCCGACACAGGCCAAGAAACTTTGTCGCAAATCTGCATTCCTGCTGAGTGAATAGGCCCTGCTTCACCACCAGCATCTAGTCCGGCTTGCATGGCAGCAAGGAGCCGATCACCTATATGACCCGTTGCATTTTCAAAGCCTGAAACGATTGCAGCAGGCACTTCGGCGTTGGCTAATAGGTTGCCAGCAGCCACAACATCCCTGCCCTCTGCCTGCGTCCAAATACCGAGCGAATTACTGCCGGAATGGATCGCTGTATTGCCCTCAACATCAATGGCCAGAACCTGCCGAAACTCAAGGTGCTTTTGGGTGGCTTTGATCTCTGCAATCGCCTCGCTCGATGACATGCCCTTCGCCATTAAATCAAGCGTCAAAGGCCCAAGCGACGGGTCCGTGACATTTTGGCTAGCAACAGCACCAACGCCTGCGCGGGTATAAGAACAGCGCGCTGCAACTGCCGGAGAGGATGAGGCAACAGCAACGCCAAACATGCCAGTTTCAGCACAGCGAGCGACAAGAGAAAACGTCATTCTGGGATCACCGCCGTGCCATCAATTTCAACCAACCACTCAGGCCGCGCTAAAGCTTGCACCACAAGGCCAGTGGATACGGGATGCACGCCTTTGATATATTCACCCATGGTGCGGTAAACAGCTTCGCGATGGCGAACATCGGTGATGTAGACCACCACTTTGACCAAATGCTCCATCTCACCGCCCGCTTCTTCAATAAGCTGCTTGATGTTCTGCATGACTTTGTGGGTCTGCTCCACAGGGTCATGGCTCTCAATGTTCTTAGCATCATCCAAATTTTGCGGGCATTGGCCTCGCAGCCATACGGTCTTGCCGCCTTGGGTCACGACAGCCTGACAAAGGTCATTATCCAAATCTTGCTCTGGATAGGTTTCCTTGGTGTTGAATTTTCGAATTCGGGTATGCGCCATAATTGTCTCGTTTTTAATGGAGGCTGACAAGCAGCTTAGAAGAATGCCTATAGAGGTAATTAGCCAGCTTGTTGCATTCTTGAATTGAGATAATGGGCAAAATCATAATTTGGCCGCTCAAGGTGAGACAGATGACCAGGTTTTGCAGCCCTTGAACTAAGTCCTTTATAGACCTTCTCAGTACAACCCTTATCTTCTACATTCACCTCATCAAGCAGCGTTTTCAACTGCTTGAAGTTTTCCCGTGCGGATGGATCGTTGGCGTAGTCCTCCGACATGCCGCCACCAAAACCGATCTTAACCTGCCCCACACCTTCTGGCTGCAAAGTTAAGTACCAAAAATATCCCGGCGTCAGGGTAATCAACAAGCTTGGGTAAATCGCCAACAGGTATGTCATGCGACGGCGATCCCCGCTCAAGCGCGTATTATTTGGGTGCGCCATTGCGATCTTTAGTGAATCGTCTTTGAGAATTGTGTGATAGTTGAACGCCTTTTCACCTGCCGGACAAATCATTTCTTCCAGCTTAGAAAGCCCACCAATGGTACCCGAATGACAAACGGGCAAATGGTAGCTCTCCATGAAATTCTCAGCGAGCACCTTCCAGTTTGTGTCCCAAACATGGGTTTCAAAAAAGGTCTGGCGATAGTTCGTCATGTCATAGTCGCCAACCAGTTCCTCGACCTTCACAAGCTCGTCAGCGACTGGTTTCGCGTCTGGGTTCAACGTGACAAATGCCCAGCCGAGCCATTCCTCACAGCGAACTTGCGGTAACTTATAGTGATCTTTGCAAAAACCGTTGTTCTGCGTCATCGCTGGTGCGCCGCGCAATGTGCCATCAAGGTTATAGGTCCAAGCATGGTAAGGGCACACAATAGCGCGGGCATTGCCCTGCCCTTCAAGCAAGGTGGACATACGATGCAAGCAAACATTCGACATCGCCTTCAACGTGCCGTCTTTATCTCTCAAAACAATAATCGGTTGATTAGCGAGCTCAAGCGTCAAGTAGTCGCCTGCGTTTTCTAAAGAAGAAGCGCGACCGACACAGAACCAATCCTTTGAAAACACGTCAGAAAGCTCACGCTGCAAAAATTCATCCGACGTATAGACAGATGTTGGCATTGCATGCGCTTCTTCAAAAGGAACAGACACATTGTCTGCAAGTTCTAAAACGGCGTCTGTCATCAAAAGCTCCCGGAACAATTCACCAACACGGGTAAAGGTAGAAATCCACGGGATACATTGCCATATTTTCAACAGCGATCAAGCAGATTTTCGTTTGTTGGCTTTATCCCCTATTTTAGCCAAACAAACAAAAATAGGATGTCTAGTTTCCGACAGAAATAACAGCTGCTTGCGCCCCATCTACGATCGAGGCTGGAATGATAGTCACGCCTTTCACAATCCCGCCAACGACGGTCTTAATAGCCGATGGAGATGATTGCGCAGACAAAGTATTGCCGTCCTTCAACCCTCGACCAATCAAGCCCACAATGTCGGGTGATGATGCAAATTTTGTATGGTTCGTGCTTGAAGCGCCTTCAATCTCAGTCAAATCGATTACTTTCAAACCGAGCTTTGCAAGTTCAACTGGATCCGTTGCTCCGACACGATTAACGCCACCAGCCAGCCGTTGGGAAAGGTTAAGCGCACGATCATCATTGGATACAAGAACCGTGAACCGATCTTGCAGGCTTCTAACGCTCTTTAATTGCGTCTTGAAGAAATCAATATCAATATCAGGTGATGCCAGCACAACATGACGAAGCCGCCCTCCAGTGGAGCCTCTTTGTCTCAATTCCAAGGTACGCATGGCTTCCAATGTAACTAAATTACCCATGGAATGCGCGACAACATCAAAATGCGTAGCATTCACATCACCCAAAATAACGCCGAGACGGCTCAGCTGTTCACGCGCTTGAAGGGCACTATTGATATCATAAAGATAATCAAACGTGCTGCCCCTTGATGCCCAAGAAAACAACACCGGAATACCTTCATACTTCGTATCATGAACGAATTGAGCAACGCGCAGAACAGCAGCGCTGAAATTCGTGTTATATCCATGGACGAAAACGAGAATATCCTTTTGCTGTCCAAATCGTGACGCTAATTGATTATTCAAGTTCGCTTGAAAAGCTACAGGACTTTCAATCAAATTAGGTTCTGACAAAATAAAGCTTTTAGTGGGGTCAATGATTTTACCATTGAGCCGCTCAATCGCACCTTCTTTATGTCCTGCAGGGATCGAAACATCGATAGAACCAAGCTGCATGGTCGGCGAGCGTTCGCCACTGAAGTATTCGAGCTTATTGCTGGATTTTTTCCGCGTTGTGGCGATGTAAATTTTTCGAACTGTCGCGCCATTTTGTTGGGCTGCCGTAATATGCTCAGCACCCAAGCCAACCACATCACGAGGAATACCCGCACAGGCACCCAAAAGCACAGCCATCAATAAAACGACAACAATCGACGCAAATTTATTGGTTGGGATATTTAACAATTCTAGATCACTCAGTGCCAAAATAGATGCGGGATATTGTGTGAATCAACATTCGCATAATTCAACGTCATTCAGCAACTAAATCTCATTAACATTTAGTTCATCAAAAAATCTAACGATTAGGATCATATTCCATCGATACAAATACAACCGTCGGTTACTCAAAATAAACACTTATGTATTATGACAACACTCATATTCATACTAATTTGAGCGCGGCTGATGAGAAGTTATTTAATCGAATTAATGACATTTTTTACGGGCAACTTGCCAAGTTCCGCCGGTATTACAAAAAACAGTGAGACCGCTGGCAGGATACGAGCAAGCCAAATTGCTGCGCTGACAAACGTTACCCCATTGATGATGCTTGCTAACATCGTAAATGCTGGGGTCGTTTTGCTCTTCATTCAAAATGATCCTTATGCGGAATACCTACCTATCTGGGGCATAGCCCTTTGTTTCTTCTCTGCCCTTGGTATTTATAAATGGCAGAAAGTTCGGGACCGTAAAAGCTATTCGGCGTCAATGCGCGCGCAAAAGAAATTCCTGCAAAGTGCGGCATTATTTGGCTTGATATGGGCCTTTATTCCGATGGTTTACTATCCTCATTCGGGACCGGGTACACAAGTACTCGTCATCGCGATAGCTGGCGGTATGATGGGCGGCGGCGCCATGTCGCTATGCTCCATCCCAAAAGCCATGCTAATTTGGCTTTTATCAATGGGAGCTGGCTGCGCTATTGGGCTTGCTATCGCGGGAAAACCATCAGACTACGGTTTACTCGCTCTCCTAGTTTGCTTCATCATAATGTTGTTGCATTCAGGCCGATCGCTTGCTCTGAACTACCTCAACAATTTGATTAGTGCCTTCAGTTTGGAAGAAAAGAACGACACCATTAGCGTCCTTTTGAAAGATTTCTCTGAAAACACGAGTGATTGGTTATGGCAATCGGATGAGTATGGAACACTCATACATGGTCAAGAAGGTTTTGAGACGTATCTTGGCACAATACCGCAATGTTTCTGTGTAACAGGCAAAAAAGAAACGGCCGACTTTGTTAAGATCAAGGGCGCCAATATGATTAAAAAATATTGGTCGAACCGCGAGGCATTCATGGATGTGCAAGTCAACGCCTTCGTCGATGGCAAGGTCCGTTGGATCAGCATCGCTGGCAAGCCACTATATGATGTGAAAGATAACTTCATCGGCTTTCGCGGTGTGGCATCAGATATTACCGACAAGAAAGAAGCGGAAGAGCGCATTGCCTATCTGGCACATAATGATGCCCTTACCGGCCTGGTAAATCGAACTCATTTTTCGCGCTCAATAACAGAACACATCAATAGCAAAGATGAAAAAGGCCTTTGGGCAGTGATGTTCTTGGATCTTGATGGCTTTAAATTGGTCAACGACAGCAAGGGCCATGCTGCAGGTGATCAACTATTGGAAATTGTCGCTAAGCGCATAAAATCACTGTGCACAGACAACGACGTGGTCGCCCGACTAGGTGGTGATGAATTCGCTATTTTGTGCCGAAGCGCTAACAGCATTCAGGCTTTAACAACTTTTGCCGAAAAACTAATCAATGCAATTAAGCAACCCTACCAATTGGTTTCGGATCACAGTGTTTCAGGTATAAGCACATCGATCGGCATTGCATTGGGAGATCACGGCGCGGCTTCAGAAGAAAGCCTCCTCCACAACGCTGACCTTGCGCTATACCGAGCTAAGCATGAAGGAAAAGCCACTCACCGGTTCTTTGATTTAGAAATGGATCAACTTGAACGAGAAAGACGACTTTTAGAACAAGATCTTCGCGAAGCTCTTTCAAAAGATCAGTTGTCAGTCTCATTCCAACCGTTGGTATCAGCTGAGACCAAAAAGACTGAAGGCTTCGAAGCCCTTGTTCGTTGGAACCACCCAGAACGCGGTATAATCTCTCCAACTGAATTCATCCCAATTGCAGAACGTATGGGTCTGATCACCGAAATTGGCCACAAGGTCCTTTGTGAGGCTTGCTATCACGCGGCTAGTTGGCCAGCTCATCTATTTGTTTCAGTCAATCTATCACCGCAACAATTCATCAATAGCCGCATTGTAAAATGCGTAACCGAAGCGCTGACGACAACGGGACTAGAAGCACATCGTTTGGAACTTGAGGTGACCGAGGGGCTACTCATTGAAAACACTGAGAATGTCACAAACGTACTAAAAGAACTGAAGGAAATCGGCGTTTCAATAGCCTTGGATGATTTCGGCACTGGATATTCTAGCCTGTCATATTTGCTCAAGTTTCCTTTCGATAAGCTCAAAATTGATCGCAGCTTCCTTATGGCGATTGAGACAGACGAAATGGCGAAAAACGTGTTCGCAGCCATTGCTAAATTGGGCAACATTTTAGAACTCAAGATTACGGCTGAAGGCGTTGAAACAAAAGAACAAGTGAAAGTGCTGGAATCGTATGATTGCACACAATTCCAAGGCTTCTTGTTTGGTCGCCCTCTCACTATTGAGGATATGCCTGCATTTTTGATGCAAGAACATAATTGCACAAATGATGTAGACACCCAAACCGACGATGAAAGCAAAATGCTTGCTTAATTTGGTATCAGGGGGCGAAGAGGCGCCAATGTTTTTCGATTAAAAACGAAGAGCCTCTATCAAGTCCCTTGTCATCACGACAAATGATGAAATCGCTAGACGGGTCTATACAGGTAAACGCCCCGTCTATCCGCTGTAACATTGAAGCTTCAACCAGCGTCTCATCGCGATCAATCGTTTTACCGTCAGAGCTCTTAAGCATTATCCTCGCCGTAGACCACCCAAGCGGCTTTAAAACCTCATCACATGTAATGTTATCATTCTTGTTAAACCCCAAAAGTGCAAATTGGGGTGAATGACTTCCTTCTTCAACGTGCCCTAAAAGCTTGGTGTCCACCTCTCCTCGCCTAAACCCAACACCTTTGATGAAGGCAGGCTCCGCTAACCGATGCAGCGGAGAAAAATGAGGTGTATCAATCAAGGGGCCGTCAAACCATTTCCAATCACCCAGCCCTTCAACCTCCACCTTGTCACCGATATGGCGCACAACAAGGGTCATATGGTTGATCATGCAACCGAAACCGTCTGTCACGTAGAGCGGAACGGGGTCTTCATGCGCAAGATTTGGAATATCCATTGCAGGGGCAAAATTCAAAGAAACAACCGCCGCGCTAAACCCTTGCCGCTTCATCATTTGTTTTAAGGATTCTTGAAGCGGGAAATACCCGTCTATCGTGTCTTCAAAGACATGGCCTGCGAGCGGGATGATGGTGGGTTTGGTTTTCATACCTAATATAGATTGAAATACTCATCCTGTTCCCACTCAGAAACAGTCATCAAATAGCGCTTCCATTCAGCCCGTTTGATATGGCTTAGATAATCGACAAAGGCATCACCAAGCGATGCACGATAGAGAGCGCTGCCCTCAAACGCCTCAATCGCTTCAGCCAAGGTTTCAGGCAACAATTGCGCGTCACTATCATAAGGCGAGTTGGTGGCTTCTGGTGGTGTCGCACCGCGCTCAATTCCATCCAAACCCGATAATATTTGACCAGCAAAAGCAAAGTAAGGGTTCGCAGTAGAATCTGCCACGCGGTTTTCTATTCGGCTTGCGCCATCACCTTCAAAAAGCAGCGCACGAACCATAGCCCCACGATTATCATAGCCCCACTGAATACGGTTTGGAGCAAGTTGGAACGGCGCGAACCGTTTATATCCGTTCACCGTCGGTGTTGTTAAAAGACAAGATGCCATTGCATGTTCCAGCAAACCCGCAATCCATCCCGACGCCTCTTTCGTCAGCTCGTTCCCTTTGCTCGGTGTAAAGCAATTCTCACCTGTCTCAATTGAAGAGAGTGATTGATGCATGTGCCAACCGTTTGCCGCCGCATTTGGCAATTTTGGCTTTGCCATGAAACTAGCATGTAGCCCCTTCTGGCTACTGATCTCTTTCACCATGGTGCGGAATGATACAAACCGATCTGCCTGCGTCATTGGGTCGGATGGTTCGAAGGTAAATTCAAACTGGCTCGCCCCCATTTCAATTTCCATCGTACGAACCGCAAGCCCCATCTGCTCACCAGCACGACGAAGCTCATCAAGGATCGCTTCTACTTCGCGGTAGCGATGTTCGGCCAGAAACTGACCGCCTTGGGTCAAGTTGCGCGTTTTAACGGCTTTAGGCGGCATTGTGGCATCAGAGTGATCCATGCCGTCATCAACACGCTCATAGAGCTGGAATTCCACCTCTAGGCCCATCAGAGCGCTATAACCAGCATCACTGAGCTTTGTGACGGCGTTCGACAGCACTTGGCGGGATGAAACACTGATCGGCTGGCCTTCGCGGTCAACCAGATCACACATGATCAAACGAGAATGCGGCGACCACGGCAATGTCACCATTGTCTCAGCACGCGGCACCATCAACACATCGCTCGCCCCATTAAGCGCAAGGCTGCCGATGGAAACATCATCATCCCATACGGGAAATACGGTCTTTTGCGATGTATCTTTAAGCAACAAGGTAGACGGCATACCAACGCCAGAAGCAAAGGCAGAAGCAAGCGCACTTGCTACAATGTTCTTACCGCGCAAAATGCCGTGCTGATCTGGAAAGACCAAGCGCACCGTTTCAACCTTGTCAGCTTCTACTTGCGAGATACAGGCAGCCGCGCTTTCAATATCGCTCTCAGTCAAAACTGATTTCTTAGCAAGCAACCCTGCTTTGATTTTAGCAATTAGGTCTTGGCTCATTTTAACTGACCGACGCATCCCACGAACAAGCAGCACGTCGTTCCATATCTTGTTCCCAACTGGCATTTTGCCAATTGTCTGTGGACGCAACCGCATCATTGGAAAGTGGTCCGACCACCATTGAGGCGTCTACTTGTTGCATCGGCAATGCATCTAATTCGCCAGCTTCCACGGCTGCTATTGCTTGTCTCAACATACGGCGATGACGAATAATCGCCACATCCGAACGCCCCAAATGCTCACGCGTACGGTCTTGAATAGAACCCATCATTTCAACCGCCCACTGATCGTGCACGTTGATATCTAGCCCCATGCCCGTATAGGTGACATTGCGCTGTTCGTCAGGGTCATAGTGATAATCGTTCGACTTGTTCTTGATCGGCGCATATTCTGGCAAAGTGTGTTCCGCCAAGCGCTGTTCACGCATCAGCTCTTTATTCACCGGCGTGTCGAAGCTTGTGAACATCGTATACCAATAGCAATTCTCATCATCCACAGGCACATGCCACTGTGTGATGGTCATCTCACGCGACATCGGAATGCAAATCGCTTCGGGGAAAATCGCGTTAGTCACCCGCACATGGGTCAGTTCGTTTTCCATATGGCGAAGGGCGGTAATCTTCAGCCCATAGTCGGTTTCATCCACTTTCAATTCTGGGCGTGGATACTCACGCAATATCTGCGTCATCGGCATATTGGTGTGTGCCGCCTTATCGCGGAACTGTTTGCCGTAGCTATCGTCTGGGTCTTCATCTTCTAAGAAACGATGCAAAAAGCTTGCGTGGGCCGGATCAATACCAATCTCTAGCGCTTGCATCCAATTGCATTCCCACAAGCCTTTGAATGCAAATACATGCGTATCAGGCGCTCTAAAGCAATCAAAATTCGGAAACGCGGGCGGCGCGCCCTCACCCATAAACGCAAAGAAGATGCCGCGCTTTTCGACAATCGGATAAGTCGGGCCGCTCTCATCAACAATCACCTGTTCAGGGTGAAAGGTTGGACGCTCATCAGGGTTGGACTGGCGTGTGACTAAGTGTAGCTCACCATTGGAGCCGCGACATAACGCCAATCGTTCGCCCATCAAATTGACAGGCAACAGCTTATCGCCATCAAGCTCATCAACCAAGGCTGCAGGCTGCCAATATTGCCGAAGCACCTTGCCAGCAGATGTTTGCGGGCCAATGCGCGTCAACTGATCATTCAAGCTTTGCGGTATCATGATGCACCTTCGACTGATTGTATTTTTGGAAGACCCGAAGGTTCACCTTCTGCCGTGTAGGCATAGATTTGACCATCAACCTCGTACAAAGGCAACATCGGCACTTTAATCGCCTTATACATGTGCGACCCCTCAGGCTCTGCAGGTTGTTCGACACATTGGCCTGTGCGGTCAAAATGCCAGCCGTGGAACGGGCAACGAATGCCGTTATCTTCTAAGCGCCCATAACAAAGATCAGCACCGCGATGCGGGCAATTGCGCCCAATTAAGCCCAACTCACCTTCGTCATCACGAAAGAGCAAAAGCGGCTTTTCATCGATTAAAATTGGAAGAAGCGGACGCGGACGATCAAGGTCGCGACGATGCGCAATAAAGACCCAGCCGTCTTGGCGGTCAGATGTTCCATCAATAATGGAATGATGCGGAGGCATGGCGTAATCTCAAACCGTATAAAGCAGTTTGTAGACTAACGATCAAAATTTGAATGTAAAGAACATTAGCCGACCCCAAGGATCGGCTAATGCGTAATTGTATAAGCGGAAAAAAGTACCGTTTAATCTCTAGGCTTACCAGCTTTAAACGGCTTGCCGCCGCCTTCGCTGCGAGCGCGATTTTTCTTGCTTGATTTCTTACCTATAGGTGGCTTCGCGCCTTTTGGCTTGCGGCTTAGTGTATGTTCACCGCCACCCCCATCTCCACGACCTCTTGGCGCTTCGCCGCGAGGTTTAGGTGCATTACCGCTGTCATTTGAAAAATCGCTCGGCCCTTGCTTGCCTTTGCTTCTTTTAGACGCTGGCTTATCACCACGGAATGGCCGATCGCCTCGTTCTCCACGCTCTGGACGATCACCGCGCTCACCACGCTCTGGGCGATCACCACGCCCGCCACCTTTGCCACCTTTACCGAATGGCTTAGACGACTTGGAATGTCTTGGCTTACCGAACTTGCCATCCTTCTTAGAATGTCTTGATGGTCTTTCACTGACACTCGGCGCACCAGCAAGCTGTGTGATAGCGGCGCCTTTTTCAAGCTCCATTCTATCACCTAAATCAGAAAGAAACGCCTCTACTTTGGCTTCAGCGATTTCGACATAAGAACAATCATTGTCAAGTTTGATTGCACCAATGTCGCGTCTGTTCAGACCACCAAATTTACAAACCATTGGCAAAATCTGGCGTGGTTCTGCGCCTTTATTGCGGCCACCTGTAATGGAGAACCAAATACTTGGTCCAAACTCTTGGCGCGGTTCTGGTGTAAAGTCGAGTGTCGGGTTGTTGCTTGATAATTCTTCAGGCGATGAGCGTTGCGCCCGATAAAGCCTTAGATAAGCCGTCGCCAATTGAGCCGGTGTGAAGGTTGTCTCTAACTTGCTAATAACCTCTTGCTCTGATTCAGAGGCAGGCGTCTGCCACGTATCATCATTGAACAGGCGCTCAGATTCTCTTTCCTTCACCGCATCAGCAGAAGGTGGCTGGATCCAATCAGCTTGGAGTTTCGCCATATGCAGCATGCGTTGTGCTTTTTTGAAGGTCTTCTTCGTCACGATGAGCGCACTAACACCCTTGCGCCCTGCCCGACCCGTACGGCCTGAGCGGTGCAACAAAGTTTCGTGGTTGTTTGGCAACTCAGCGTGAACCACCAAATCAAGGTTCGGCAAATCAATACCGCGCGCGGCCACATCAGTCGCCACACAAATTCTAGCGCGACCATCACGCATAGCTTGAAGCGCGTGGGTGCGTTCTGCTTGTGACAATTCACCCGATAATGACACAACCTTTAGACCGCGATTAGAAAGGCGGGCGGAAAGACGGTTCACCATTGCGCGTGTGTTGGCAAAGACGATTGCGTTTGGCGCATCATGATAGAGCAACGTGTTGATCACGGCTTTTTCTGTATCGTGCGGCGATGTGTTCATCACGTCATAGCGAATATCCGCGTGCTGGTCTGATTTAGACTGCACAACAACACGCTCAGCACGGTTTTGATAATTTTGCGCCAGACGAATGATGGATTTTGGAACAGTCGCAGAAAACAACAATGTTTGGCGTTCTTCAGGCGCTTCACCGAGAATGAACTCCAAGTCTTCGCGAAAACCAAGATCAAGCATCTCGTCGGCCTCATCAAGGACAACGGCTTGTAGCTGGCTAAGGTCGATACCCTTGCGCTGAATATGGTCACGCAAACGACCCGGCGTTGCAGCAACAATGTGAGCACCACGGCCCAGCGTGCGGCGTTCTTCGCGCACATCCATACCACCAACACATGATGCAATCTCGACGCCTGCTTTTTCATAAAGCCACGCCAATTCGCGTTTCACTTGCAGCGCAAGTTCGCGGGTTGGGGCAATAACAAGAGCGAGCGGCGCCCCTGCTTTACCGAATTTTTCGTCATCGCCCAGAATGGTCGGGGCAATGGCCAAACCAAAACCCACCGTTTTACCCGAACCCGTTTGGGCTGAGACCAACATATCGCGGCCTTCTAATTCTGGGTCTAAAACGGCATTTTGAACAGGTGTAAGTTCCGCATACCCGCGGTTATCGAGTGCTTCTTGCAATACTTTTTTCAAAGGAATTCTTTTCTTTTATGGGCTGCTCAGCAGCCATTTCGGTCTAAAAGCGATCGCTTTTTGATCTTGTGAGGCTCTAGTAGAGTGAATTGCAGCCAATGTATAGGGCAAATGGGCAGTTTGTACCATTTGTCGGCTTGTTTGCTTAACGTTGGGTCCCCACAAACGGTTATGTAACCACTTTTAGCCGCTAAAATCGCCGCCACCCGCCACTTCACTGCGTTTATTGCGGATATGATCAACGGTGTACTTATCACTCTCCCGCATCATAAACAGCGCGACGAAGGCGGCAAGCGCTGTCACCGTGGTGAGATAGCGGTTATGGGGAAAGGTCGAATAATTCATCATGCGCGGAATGGCGGCTGCAACGCCTGTTGAATGGATCACCACCACGAAGCCATAAATCGCGGTGCGCTGATACCCGATGATAAAACACACGGCGACAATCAACTGCACCACACCCACACCATAAGCAAACTCATTGGTGACAAATTCCCAGCCGTAAGTCTTGTTATAAACACTCACCATCCACTCAGGCCGAATGAACTTTAAACTCGCCCAAGCAAACAAAAAAAACGCCCCACCGAGCCGGAGAACCAACAACGCCGCCGATAGATTTTTAGGTGCCATGATGTGTTTTCTCATTTCCCATTTTTAATGATGGCATAAGCACACAGAAAAGGAGCACAATCAAATGGCCTGCGAGCATTGAAGCTACGAATCTTCTAAATTTACGAATTAAAAATACAAACAGAATAAATTAATAATAAAAATCAAATGCATTACAATACATTTGAAACCACAAAGAAAAATAACCACGTAATAATTAGGAGATATTATGGAAAATAACAATGAAGAAATACACAATACTATTACCGGATCATTTGAAGTAATTCATGACACTTGGGCGAAGGAAAACGTAGATCGCGTGGTGAAAACCCTCACGAAGATCAAACCCGAGCTGTCAGACACTCCAGTACATATTCTTAGAGCGCCGATCCACACCGCTTTCGTGACAATTGAACAGCAAATTTACGTTTCGCATAGATTATTAGAACTCTGTGCCGATGATGCAGTATTAGCTTTCATAATCAGTCATGAATTTGCTCATCTAAAACTTGGCCACCTTGATTACGATAACGGGTGGATTTCAGAACAGGCTCCTGAGTTTATTGACTCGCTTGTTGGAATGTTAAAAATCAACCTCAATCGTTTAGTGAACGGATGTGATGATGAAGCCGAAGCTGACCTTTATGCGCTACGTCTTTGTATTCAAGCTGGATATGATGCAGAGAATTGCTTAAAAATCTTCGATATTTTGGAGAAGGTCGCGCTCGACCATGGTGACATTGAAGGCGTTTATGGTCCCGATTCACTCTATGAAGATTTACATGGCGAACAGAGTTGGTCGGATCGGCTTGAGATATGGTGGTACTATAAAAATCGAGGCTACCTTCCCGTTATTCACCGTAAAAAAGTGTTGCTCGATATGCTCAAAGAAGATCAGCTAGATCAATGTGGATAACAAATAGCATTGAACGATAAACCTCGCAGCTACGCTGATGTGCGTTTGGGCGGTACAAACAATAAGATATTCAGCGCGCCAGCCCTTCCAAACACACATCAACAATCACCAAGCACCCATCCCGCAAGCTCTCCCGCTCCATAAAGCACAAGCTCTCTGCCCCCTTCACGCCCTCAACCACGGCGCGGTCATCCTCAAGGTGCGGTACGTGGATGAAGCCAGCAAAGCGCGGCGGGGTTTGCCAGTGGTCGGTGCTGAGCGTTTGGTAAAGCAGGTAGTTGCACAAATACCCGCCCGCATCATGGGAGTGTTGTGCGTTGAGGCCTTTGGTCTTTAGCGTCTCGCCAATCAATCGAGTGGGAAACGTCGACGGAATTTCGCTCGCCCCATCTGCAGAAATACACGCCGCTGGACAATGGCCATCCACATCTGGCTTATCCGTATGCAGCGCGTTTTTGCCCGTGGCCTCCAGCTTAAAACCCGTGGCGTTTTGGTCTAGCCCGAAGTGCAGCACCACGTCTGGATTGAGTTGTTTTGAAAGCTCCGCCAAGTCACGATCCACTTGGGCATAGCTCGTCTTAAACAGGTGAAAATGAAAGTCCGCGTTAAACCGCGATAGGTCTTGCGCCTTAAGCCATTCAATCAAGCTCTCGGTCGGGTTTACTGGCGCACCAGGAAATTTCGAGAACCCCGTTATCAAAACCTGCAGCTTCATTTCTTACCCTTCGCAAACCATTCAACACCTACTAGCCCCATGCCCCAACAGAGCACAAGCGTTCTTTGTCTGGGTCAAAGGTTTGAGCGTCGCCCTCACCGTCCATCACCTTAAGCGCACTCTCCTTGAGCGCCGTTTTGATGGCTTGTTTCTGCTTTGCATGCTTGTCACCCTTCGCAAGACAAATCGCGCCCTCATGGGTGTAGGCATAGCACTCACCAGATTTCGGCTCGATAAAGCGCACCTTCGATAATCGCTCGACACAGCTTTCCAAAAAGGCAGCATCATTGGCGCTCTTTTGGTCTTCAAATATCTCATCTGGCGAACCAGCTTCAATGTTGATGTCTTGAAACCGAGCAATTTGCAGCAAGGCCTCAATGTCATAGACAATCATCTCATCATTCCAGCCAAGCGCCACGGTTTTTGGCTTCGTTCCTTTCTTGACCGAGTTATCCAAGAACTCAAAATGCACCGCTTTTGCTTTTGATTGGACCCAAGAAAAGAACAGGTTCGGCATGCCCGTATAGGCCTCGATATTGTGATAGAGCAGATCATCAACCGCCTTATAACGCCCTGTTGTAAGCCCCCGTCCCCATGCGCGTTCCACAAGAGCATCTGGCGGTGTCACCATGAAGAACAGGTAGATCGTATGACCAAACCTCGTGAGTAATCGACTGCTTGCTTCATCAACGGGGTTGGTTGAAAAACTATCAAAGCGGAACCGATCAATCAGCAAATGGGAGATGCCGCGCTTGCTCGCTTTTTCGCTCATATAGTGATCAAGCTTGCGGTCGATGATTTCCAATTCGCGGCCTGTTAGCATCGCGCCATATTTATAATCATCACCAAGGCTCTCATACTCCAGCAGATACTTGCGCCAATAATCGGGGCTGATGAGCGCGAAGTCCTCCCACGGCACACCAAGCCGCTCCGCCATGCGCCGTTGTTCTCCGCGTATCGTGCTTTTGCCAGAAGCGGACGCGCCTTTAACGTTGAATATCACTGGCTCTTTCTGGTTCGGCAACACACGATATTGTTCGCGCCTTGCTGCCTCATCAATCAACGGGTCGAGCGTGTGATTGATCTCGTTCGCGCCGTATTGATTGAGCACCAAACGAACGCAGACATCGCGGATCAAATCATGTTCCGCAACGATGCGACCACGTTGACCGATATGGGAACCGACAACACGATGCAGCGCTGCAAGACACGCCTTTTTCAGCGCATCGGCTTCGGTCGTCTGTATGTTTTGCCAATCATTCAATGCATTAAGTTGGCGCTCTTCTTCGCTCACACGCGGCGGTTGTTTGTCTTTTGGGGCGAAGAATTTGAAAAGCCCACGGGGCTTCTTTTCAACTTCACTAGGTGCTGGATGACCAAATTTCCCAGCTAATTCGACGTCGATAATTCGAGCAGCATCGCTTCTGACTTGCTTATATTGGGCCGTAAAATCGCCAAGCTTCGGTTTTACATGCTCTGCAAATAATCGCTCCACCATGCCACGCAAGCTAATGCCGAGGTCTTCGTAAGCTGGCCCATCTTTAAGTGTGAAATCCGCCGTTATGCGAACCAGCAGCCGATGAATAATCAGCCGTTCTGGCGTAAAAGTCGCAAGCAGCTCTAAGGGCAAGCCGAAGGTGTCACGCAGCTCAACAGCTTGCTCATAGGAGACCTCGCCATTTTCAGGCCGATACAATGTCACCAGCGGCATTAGTCTGGTTGGTATTTCAGACTGAAGCCCAGGGTTCCACGGACCAAAGGGGGCATCATTATCCACAGCACCCCCCTATTTCTTAACTCGTTGCCTGCGGTGGCTTCTTGCGAAAACCATCTCTGATTTTTTTGATAAGCGGCAAGAAGATCAGAATGATCGCAATCACTGTAATCGGCCCCGCAATTGGACGGGTGAAGAAGATTGAAAACTCGCCATCTGATAGCAACAAAGATTGCCGCAAGGTCGGCTCCGCAATTGGCCCAAGCACAATCGCCAAAACGGCTGGTGCAAGTGGGTAATCCAACAATCGCAGGAAGAATGCACCAAGGCCAAATATCAACATCAGCCACACATCAAACAGGTTTTGATAAGCCGCATAGGTACCGACCAATGACAAAACGAAAATGAGCGGCGCTAAGATTGTAAACGGCATCCGCAACATCCAGAGGAATATCGGGATGAACGCCAGATTGATGATCACAGCCACGAAGTTAGAAATATAAAACGAACCAATCAACGGCCAGACGAACTCTGGTTGATCACGGAACAACAATGGGCCGGGTTGCAACCCCCAGATCACCATACCCGCCAACAACACAGCCGTGGTTGGAGAACCTGGAATGCCGAGTGTCATCATCGGCAACATAGCACCCGTTGAAGCGGAATTATTCGCCGATTCTGGTGCGGCCACACCATCAATCGAACCTTTGCCGTATTCCTCAGGCTTTGACGATGTCATCTTGGCAACGCCGTAAGACATCAAGGCCCCCGGTGTTGCGCCAGCTGCTGGCAGAATACCAACGAAAAATCCGAGCGCAGAGCCAATAGCTGTCCCACGCCACGCATAACGGAATTCTTTGATCGCCGTAATGATACGGTCAAAATTGATCGTCACCTCAGACATGGTATTCTTGTCTCGAGACGAGTTGATCGTCCATATCATTTCACCAATCCCGTAAACGCCGATGGCAAGAACAAGGAAGCGAATGCCGTGGGTGAAGCCAGTGATGTCAAAGAAGATCAAGCGCGGTTCGCCTGAGATAATATCAAAGCCGACGGTTGCCATCACCAGACCAAAACAGATTGAGATGATGGTCTTTGGAATATCATCACCACCAAGCCCAACAAATGTTGCGAACGCCAAAAGCATAAGTGCGAAAATTTCAGGATTACCGAATTTCAGCGCGACAGCTGCAAGCGGCGGGGCGAAGGCGGTGAAGAGAACGTTTGAAACCGTGCCGCCAACAAAGGAGGCGATCGCCGCCGTCACCAGCGCTTTATCCGCCTGCCCTTTAAGTGCCATTGGTCGCCCATCAAAGGTGGTTGCAACCGCTGTTGACGCGCCCGGAATGCCAAGCGTTATCGAGGAAATCGCCCCCCCATACATGGCGCCATAATAGATGGCAGCAAGAAAAATCATCGGCGATGTCGCCGTTCCCGTCCAGCTTTGAATAACAAAGGTGAATGGCAATAAAATCGCGACACCATTTACAGAGCCAAGGCCCGGCATAGCACCAACAAACAATCCAACAATCACACCGATAATGGCCAAGCCGAGATTAACAGGCTCAAGTGCGATCAAAATTCCATCTATGAGGGATCCAATAACTTCCATGGGTGGGCTCGCGACTAGAGAAAAATATCATAAAGAGGGATGAAAAGCGGTTCGAGATACCCCTTGGGCAGCACGATCCGCATAGCAACATCGAAAAAGAAGAAGCTCACAACAGGCACTGAAACAGAGATGATTAGGCACTTAAGCCAAGTATGCCGACCGAGCACGATCATGTAATACATCATGAAAACCGGTATCGCGCCGTAGAAGCCGAGCACATGGATCAGCGCCATAAAACCCAGCAGGCCGCCGCCAACCATGATCACCATTTTCTTGCCGTAGTTATCTAAAAACGGCTCTTCAGATTGTGAAGGCGGTGAGGTTTTCTTGTACCAATTATAGCCAACCCATCCTGAACAAATCAGCATGACGAAGGAGAGCCAAAACGGCCAAAATCCGCTGCCAGGCCCCTCACCTTCGATGAAGCCAACATTGGCAAAGCGTTTCACATCAGGGTTCCACGATGGTGGTTCCCCACTCTTCCACATTAAATAGATGGAGAGGATACCCAACAAAACAGCGGTAACGATCTCAGCTCGTCTCATCAAATATCCTCCCAGTAATCGAATAATCGAGCGCTTATTTAATCGCGCCAGATGCTTTTAGTATTTTCTTGTGGCGCGTTACCTGAGTATCCCAATAAGAAACCAGACCATCACCTGCGAGGAAATCACCTTGAAGCGACTTGTCGCTCTTATATTTCTGCCAATCAGCTGAGTTGAACACTTTGGTGAACAAGTCGCTGTAATAAGCAGTTGCTTCAGCGGACATGCCTGGTGCACCAACAACAGCGCGCTGCATGAAGTATGAGAAGTCCGCGCCTTTTTCTTTGGCGGTTGGAACATCTTTGAACAGTGGCAGGCGCTCATTTGTAAACGCGACCAATGGGATCACATCACCAGACTCATAAAAGCCCAATGCTTCAGATGGATTGTTCACTGATGAGGTAATTTGACGACCCGCCAAATCTTTCGCAACAGCACCACCACCCTTGTATGGGATGTACTTGATAGATAGCCCGAAATTATCGTTCAGGAAGTCTGTAATGATGTTGTCTTCTGAATTCTTGCCAGTTCCGCCCATAACCCAGTCAGAACCGCGTTTTTCCGCTTCTACAAGGAACTGTTCGAAGGTTGTGATGCCTTCATCTTTGTGGACCCAAAGCAAGAAAGTATCTTCTGCCATGCGGCCAACAGGTGCGAACTTCTTCACATCAACACCAAGACCAGGCTGGCGAAGCGGGGTTGTGAAGAACGAGTTCAACGTCACCATAATTGTGTGGTCAGGATCACCCGCGTTTTTCATATGCACCAGTGCTTCAGCACCAGAACCGCCAGATTTATTGGTTGGCACGAGTGGCCGATTTGCAAGGTTTTCTTTTTCGACAATGGCTTGCATCAATCGAGCCATCTTGTCAGCCCCGCCGCCTTTACCGGCCATAATAACAAAATCGATAGGCTTATTCGGTTCAAAGGCGCTTGCAGCCCCTATGAATAGTGTCGCTGTTGCTGCAATTGCACCAACAATTCCTCCCAATAGTCTCTTCGTTTTAGCCATAATATCCTCCGTGGCTTATTGGCAAAACACGGCAACCCTTGGATCTAAAAATCCACTTTGGGGTTATGTGTTCAGCCTTTTTCTAGTTTTAGTATTCCCTTCGTCTTATGCTCCTGTTGCCGCCTCCCAACGGCCACATTTGCTTCTTGAATTACCTGCTAAATCAAGCAGATCTCTACTCAATCAGATAACTGATCGAATTTAACTTCCCAAAAGATCACCTTTGGACAAATTTACGCTAGCAGCCCATTCAGCCGCAGGAATTTTGCCGCTGCCTACTGGTTTAACGCGCTTAATCAAAACCCGCCCGCCAATGGCTTGCACTTCAACGCCGTTGTCAGAGACACTGATCACCTTGCTGGAGATACCGTCACCAGCAACACGTTCGCAGTCATAAATACCGACCTCATCACCGTTGAGCGTTGTCCATGCACCTGGTGCTGGGTTCGTTCCTCGGATCAAATCATAGACGTGTTTTACGGGCTTATTGAAATCAACACGTGCATGTTTTTTAACACAACGGCGCTCATAGCTCGCCTTGCTCTCATCAGGAACAATGCGCGGCGGATTGCCAGCGCGGAACAGGTCGCAGACTTCGAGAACGGAATCGACTGCTACTGGATAAATCTTCTTAAAATAAAGATCGATCACCGTGTCATCAGGTCCAATCTCGCATTCCCACTGAAGAAGACTATCGCCTTCATCAAGCCCATCAGAAGGATAAAACCACGAAAATCCAGATTTCGTTTCACCCATAATAATCGGCCAATTAACAGCGGATGGTCCGCGATAAAGCGGCAAGAGCGATGGGTGGAAACAGATAGAACCAAGCTTCGGCGTATCGCGTGCTGCTTCTGGCACAAAAACATTCACAAACGCCATTACCATGAGATCAGCCTCATGTGACGCAAGCGTAGCTAGGGCTTCCGCATCATCGAAATTTGCGGGCTGGAATACGGGTAAACCCTTTTCCGCTGCAAATTCTTTTATCGGGTCTACAGGTTTTCCCTCGCGGTCTGGTTCGCAATAAACCGCCACCACTTCGTCCGTTCCTGCATCAAGTATTTTGGCCAATGCATCTTTGCCAAAAGCCTGTTGTCCCATCACGATTACACGCATTGCAGAACCTCTTCTTTATCTTGATAAAACAACGCTACTTCACCTCGCCCACGGCACCAGAAGCAATAATCTCTTCCAGAGCGTCGCCTTCAAAGCCGAGTACATCTTGCAGAATTTCTTTGGTATGCTCGCCCAATAATGGAGAGCGTTCAACTTCCACATCGCTGTCAGACAGTTTGATTGGGCAACCAACAGAAAGATACTCACCACGCTCAGGGTGCGGCACTCTCACCATTGTTCCCGTTTCATAAAGGCCTTCATCTTCCGAAATTTCCTTCATGGATAGAATTGGGCCGACTGGAATATCAAGCGGGTTACACATCTCCATCACCTCGAACTTCGTCTTGGTCATGGTCCATTCTTCGATTGTTTCAAAGATCAAGTTCAGCTTATCAAGACGTGCTGGCGGTTTGGCGAAACCTTCGTCGGCTTTCCATTCTGGCTTGCCGATAACGTCACAAACCTTTTCCCAAACCGCTGCTTGGATGATGAAATATGTATAAGCGTTCGGGTCTGTCTCCCAGCCCTTACACTTCAAAATTCGGCCCGGTTGGCCACCACCTGAATCGTTACCCGCACGCGGCGTCGCATCACCAAACGGGATGCCTTCGCCAAACTGCGAATATTCATTCAACGGACCGGAAGCAAGGCGTTGTTGGTCACGCAATTTCACCCGCGCCAAGTTCAAAACACTGTCCTGCATGGCTGTCGTAACTTTTTGACCTTTACCAGATTTTTCACGCTGGAAAAGAGCCGTAACGATACCCATCGCCAAATGCAAACCAGTACCACTGTCGCCGATCTGTGCACCCGTTACCAACGGCGGTCCATCGAGGAAACCCGTTGTTGAAGCTGAGCCACCCGCGCACTGTGCAACATTCTCATAGACTTTGCAGTCCTCATATTTACCCGGACCAAAACCCTTGATGGAGGCTAGAATAATCTTCGGGTTGATCTCTTGAATACGCTCCCAAGAAAAACCCATCCGGTCCAATGCACCTGGTGCAAAGTTTTCAACCAGCACATCGCATTCTTCGATCAAGCGGGTCAGCACTTTTTTGCCAGTTTCGTTCTTAGAGTTCAGTTCAATCGACCGCTTGTTGTGGTTCAACATGGTGAAATAGAGACTGTCAGCACCCGGCACATCGACAAGCTGCTTACGGGTCGCATCACCGACACCGGGACGTTCTACTTTCAAAACATCCGCGCCAAACCAAGCGAGGAGTTGGGTGCATGTGGGGCCTGATTGAACGTGTGTAAAATCGAGAACCTTGATACCGTCTAGAGCTTTCATTAGCTTATAAACCTATTGTTTTGTTTCGTTATTTCTTTTTACCAACCACGCTTTGCGGGTTGAGATTACCGATGCGGCCACTTTCAGTGCCAGCGTTCTCATCAATCACTGCATTGACGAGCGTTGGCTTGCCACTATCAAGCGCATCATTGACGGCTTTAGCGAGTTCATCAGGTGATGTTGCATAGATACCAACACCGCCAAACGCTTCCATCATCTGGTCATAACGGGCATCTTTAACAAACACCGTTGTTCCTGGATCGCGCCCTGTTGGGTCTTGGTCCGTCCCGCGATAAATGCCGTTATTGTTGAACACCACGATGCAAACAGGCAAATTATAACGGCAGATGGTTTCAATCTCCATGCCGGAGAAACCAAAGGCGCTATCACCTTCAACGGCTAGGACTGGATGTCCGGTTTCCATGGCAGCCGCAACGGCAAAGCCCATGCCAATCCCCATCACGCCCCACGTGCCCACATCAAGGCGCTTACGTGGTTTGTAGATATTGATGATAGAACGGGCGAAATCGAGCGTATTAGCACCCTCATTCACAAGGATAGTATCTGGCCGCTCTTCCATAATTTTACCCAAACGACCAAGCGCACCATGGAAATCCATTGGCACATTGTTGTTCATCAATTTAGGCTCCATACGAGCAATATTAGTCGTCACCTTTTCGCGGATGGCATTGGTCCATTGCTCTGGCGGCTGTTTCCAGTCACTGCCCATTTGATCTTTAAAGGCTGAAAGACAAGATCCAATATCACCCACCACAGGGGCTGCAATTTCGATGTTGCTATCCATCTCGGTCGGCTCAATATCCAACTGAATAAATTTCTTAGGCGAAGTGCCCCACTGTTTGCCCTTACCATGCGACAAGAGCCAGTTGAGGCGCGCGCCAACAAGCATCACAACATCAGATTCTTTAAGCGCCAAAGACCGCGCAGCACCGGCTGATTGTGGGTGAGAATCTGGCAATAAACCTTTCGCCATGCTCATCGGCAAATACGGAATACCCGTCATTTCAATGAATTCGCGAATTTGCTCATCAACCTGCGCGTAAGCAGCACCCTTACCCAAAATGATCAGCGGGCGTTCAGCGCCTTTCAGCACATCAAGCGCGCGGGTAATCGCACTCGGAGCTGGAAGTTGGGCGGGGGCTGGGTCAATCACTTTCACAAGTGAATTTTGCCCTGCATCAAGATCCATTGTTTGGGAGAACAGTTTTGCAGGTAGATCAAGATATACCCCGCCCGGACGCCCCGAACATGCGGCGCGAATTGCCCGAGCAATGCCGATACCAATGTCCTCAGCGTGTAGAATACGGAAGGCAGCCTTACAAAGCGGCTTGGCAATCGCCAATTGGTCCATTTCCTCATAGTCACCTTGTTGCAGGTCAACAATTTCACGCTCTGAAGAACCTGAAATGAGGATCATCGGAAAACAGTTGGTTGTGGCGTTAGCAAGTGATGTCAGACCATTCAAAAATCCAGGGGCGGAAACTGTTAGGCAAATCCCTGGCTTTTGAGTGAGATAACCAGCAATTGCCGCCGCATTACCAGCGTGCTGCTCATGTCTGAAGGAAACAACCCGCATTCCTTCCGCTTGCGCCATACGGCCAAGGTCGGTGATTGGAATACCGGGAACATTGTAAATTGTGTCGATATCATTGAGTTTTAAAGCATCGATGACGAGATGGAAGCCATCGGTCAACGCTTGTTCATTGGTTGCTTCAGAATTTTCAGTATTCGACATTTCGCCGTCCTTATAGTTGCCTTAGCACCAGAACTAACTGGCTGCTTTTGTTCGCTCGTTCATTCGTTCTAAAGTAATCCACGTGCGCCTAATGTGCTGGTGCAATCGCATTGTGTGCTCGCGCACCAAACGGCTCGCAAGATCGCCATCTCGTGCTTCCAACGCTTCAATAATGTGCATATGATCGGCAACAGAACGTTCTGCCCGATCATTTTCGCCCATAGCCCGCCGCCTCACCGCATGCATGTGCAGGAACATCCCATCAGCCGTCTCTTTCAAAAGAGCACACTGTGAGATTTCCAAAATCCGTTGGTGAAATTTGATGTTTGCTTCTGAATATTCTTCGATGTGCGCATTGGCTGCGCTGACCGAATAATGGGCTGCTAGCTCTCGCAAGCTGGCGATATCTTCGTCGCTTGCAACGTCGCTTGCAAGCCGGATCGCCATGCTTTCTAAAGCTGCCCATAGCACAATCATTTCAAGTATTTCGGTCATTGATTTACGCCGAACGAAGACACCTTTACGTGGCTGTATCTCAACAAATCCGTCCATTTCCAAACGGGTCAACGCCTCACGCACTGGCGTTCTAGAAATACCGAGTTGCTCAGCAAGTTTACGCTCATCAAGCCGCAAGTCGGTCGCATCATCATAGATATTCATATCCATAATCGCTTCTCTCAACACCTGATGGATGTGATCCTTCAGCGTGAAAGTTGACGGTATTGGTTTGAGTTTTTCACTAATAGACAACGCGAAACGCACCACAGATATTAATAATAGTTAATGTGGTATACCACATACACAGCGACTAGATGTCAACATCTGATCGCTGATTTTCGCATTAAATTTTCTGCATTCGAACAAACGAGAACTTTAATTGAGATCAAAATGCCACTACATTTGACCTAGAGACCACAAGTTGGCACAAGCAGAAACGATAGTTTCTTGAAGGACTTAAAATGTCAAAAAGCCGCAACTTCTATAACTTACACGAACATGGCTTTTTACGTGTGGCAACGGCAACGCCCAATGTTGTGGTGGCTGATCCTGTTTCTAATGGCGCGGCAACGCTCGAGCTTTTGGAAAAGGCACATGATGACAATGTAAGTCTCGTGATTTTTCCAGAGCTTGGCATTAGCGGCTATACGCTCGATGATCTCTTCTTCCAAGATGCCGTGCTGGATGCGTGTGAGGCAGCGCTCGGAGAGCTTGTCGAAGCGAGCTTAAAGCTTGCCCCCGTCTTCGTTGTCGGCATGCCGCTGCGCGTTCATTCGCTGCTTTATAATGTCGCCGTAACAGTCCACCGCGGCGTTGTCTTAGGCGTCACACCTAAAATGTATCTGCCGAATTACCGCGAGTTTTATGAGCATCGCCAATTCACAGCAGGCACAAACATCAACGCAAATACAGTCTTGCTCGCGGGACAAGAAGCGCCGTTCGGCGATGATCTCATCTTCCAAGCAAGCGATATCGCAGACTTCACCTTTGGTGTTGAGGTTTGTGAAGATGTTTGGGTGCCTGTGCCGCCGTCGTCTTATACAGCAATGGCAGGCGCGCATATCATTGCCAACCTATCCGCAAGCAATGTGACAGTTGGAAAATCCGACTACCGCCATGCCTTATGCCGCGTGCACTCTGCCCGCAATTACTGTGCTTATCTCTATTCCGCAGCAGGCCGAGGTGAATCCACCACCGACCTTGCTTGGGATGGTCACGCCATGATTTATGAAAATGGCGCTTTGATGGGTGAATCAGAACGCTTCTCCCTTGAACCACAATTGGTAAGTGCGGATATTGACCTTGAGCGGCTACGCCAAGAACGTATGCGCCACACAACCTTTGCTGATTGTGCAGGCCATGAAGGGTACAAGGCGGTTCGTCGCATTTCCTTTGCTTTGAAGCCCAACCGTCAAGAAGATTTGGGCCTTCGTCGTCCTCTGGACCGTTTTCCTTATGTGCCAAATGAGGATGCGAAACTGGATGAACTGTGTTTTGAAGCCTACAACATTCAAGTGGCAGGTCTTGCAAAACGGCTAAAGTCGGCCTCGATCGACAAAATCGTTGTCGGCATTTCTGGCGGACTTGATTCAACACAAGCGCTATTGGTTGCAGTTCAAGCCTTTGATGAATTGAGCATCAGCCGCAAGAACATCCTCGCCTATACCCTGCCCGCTTTTGCAACATCCACTAAGACGAAATCATCAGCATGGGATTTGATGACGGCGCTGGGGGTTACAGCGTCAGAAATTGATATGGAGCCAGTTTCCAAACAAACGCTTTCAGATATTGGCCACCCTTATGCTGAGGGTGAAAAACTCTATGACGTGACCTTTGAAAACGTGCAAGCAGGTGCCAGAACGGCAACATTGTTCCGCTTGGCAAACCATCACAATGCTTTGGTTCTTGGTACGGGTGATCTATCAGAACTCGCCCTTGGTTGGTGCACTTACGGTGTGGGCGACCATATGAGCCACTATAACGTCAATGGTTCAGTCTCTAAAACGCTTATCCAGCACCTCATCCGCTGGGTCTCAGTGTCTGAGCGATTTGGCAAGGATGCATCAAGCGTGCTTGAACGTATTTTAGATACGGAAATTTCGCCTGAACTCGTGCCCGCAAGTGATGATAACAACGACAAACCAGCGCAACGCACCGAAGATTATATCGGCCCTTATGAGTTGCAAGATTTCAATCTTTATTACATCTCCCGCTTTTCGCTGAAACCGTCAAAGGTCGCGTTTTTGGCGATGCATGCGTGGGGAGATAAGAAGCAAGGCCATTGGCCGCCGCACATGGAAGATGATGCAAAGAATGAGTATTCGCTCAAAATCATCCGAAAATGGCTGCGTGTGTTCTTGTGGCGCTTCTTCCAAACCAGCCAGTTCAAGCGCTCTGCTGTGCCTAACGGGCCGAAAGTAGCCTCTGGCGGCTCACTGTCACCGCGCGGCGATTGGCGTGCACCCTCAGATAGTTCTTCGGCTGTTTGGATTAAGCAGTTGGAAGATAACGTTCCAGACAAATAAAAAAGCGGCCTTAAAGCAGGCCGCTCTTTTTAATTAGAAGTTTAGTTCGTGTGGCGCTTATTGCTCAACAGGTTCGTAAAACAATGCATCAATGTCATCGTTGTTCAAGCCTGAAAATGTGCCATTTGTTGAAGAGGCTTCAACGTTTGCTGTATTTGTATTTTGTTTTTCAGCAAATGCACCGCCTGTAAGAGCGAATGAAGATACGATCAATGTTGCGATAAGAGTTTTCATAATGTTGTCTCCTGAGCTTAATTTCTGTTTTTGTCTTCCCGACAATATTAATTTGGGAACAGGAGCGATCACTTACAATTCAAACAAAACCAAGATTATCACGACCAAAAGTAACGCGTTCGTGAACAGCCTATTGCAACGCCTATTTCCAAAATCCACCCAAGCAGACGCTTAACGCCCTAGGGCCAAAAATCTAAAGCGGGTCAATATCACCGCGTTCCCAGCCTTCGCGACACTCATTATAATAATCAGCAAAACGGCCCTGCTCGATAGCATCACGCGCGCCTTGCATCAGGGTTTGGTAGTAAGCCAAATTATTCCACGTCAAAAGCATTCCGCCCAGCGCCTCATTGGCACGAACCAAATGATGCAAGTAAGCACGACTATAACCGCTTGATGCTTCACAGTCGGCTTGATCATCCAGTGGGCGGTGATCTTCTGCGTGGCGGGCGTTTTTAAGGTTCACCTTGCCAAAGCGTGTAAAGGCTTGTCCGTGGCGCCCTGCCCGTGTTGGCATAACGCAGTCAAACATATCCACGCCGCGCGCGACCGCTTTCATCAAATCATCCGGCGTTCCAACACCCATGAGATAACGGGGTTTATCTGTTGGTAGCAGCGGGCATGTGACATCAAGCATAGACATCATCACCTCTTGCGGTTCACCAACCGCAAGCCCGCCGATGGAATAGCCTTTAAGGTCCAGCCCCTTTAATGCGAGTGCCGAGCGTTCGCGCAGCTTCTCGTTGTCACCGCCTTGGACGATGCCGAACATCGCTTGTTGCGGGCGATCACCAAAAGCAACTTTACAACGCTCCGCCCAACGAAGGGAGAGTTCCATAGCGCGTTCAATGTCATCAAACTCACTTGGAAGTCCGACACATTCGTCCAACTGCATTTGAATATCTGACCCAAGCAGACATTGAATTTCGATAGACCGTTCTGGCGTCATCTCGTGCTTGGAACCGTCAATATGAGATTTAAAGGTAACACCTTGTTCCGTGAGCTTACGCAAGGTGGCAAGGGACATCACCTGAAAACCGCCTGAATCCGTCAAAATAGGATGCGGCCAATTCATAAACTTATGAAGCCCGCCAAGCCGCGCCATCCGCTCAGCACCAGGGCGAAGCATCAAGTGATAGGTATTACCCAGCACCACATCGGCACCAAGATCACGCACTTGATTTGGATACATCGCCTTGACGGTCGCAACTGTACCAACGGGCATGAACGCGGGCGTTCTAATGTTTCCGCGATGGGTGACTACCTCACCGCGACGTGCATTGCCATCTGTTGCTTTGAGATTGAATGAAAAAGGAACACTCATGGATAAACCTATCGCAAATTATCCGGCAAATCTGCACGCCATAAAAGCGATGCGTCGCCGTAAGAGTAAAAACGGTAGCCGCTGCTGATCGCATGGCTGTAAGCTGTTTGCATGGTCTCAAGCCCGCAAAAGGCAGATACCAACATAAAGAGAGTTGATCGCGGGAGATGAAAATTGGTCATCAACATATCCACCGCGCGAAATTGATATCCAGGTGTAATGAAAATATCTGTCGCATCATGATAAGGCTGGATGGTGCCGGTTTCATCGCTCGCACTCTCAAGCAAACGTAAGCTTGTGGTACCAACCGCAATAATCCGCCCACCATTAGCTCGCACCGTATTAAGAGACGCCGCGACTTCAGGTGAAATTTCGCCGATCTCCGCATGCATTTTATGAGTTTCGGTATCATCAACCTTCACTGGCAAAAACGTACCCGCACCCACATGAAGGGTGAGAAAATGGCAAGATACGCCTTTGGCTTTCACCTTCTCAAGCAAGCGCTCGGTTGTATGAAGCCCCGCCGTCGGCGCTGCAACCGCGCCCGCCTTATTGGCATAGATCGTTTGATAATCTGCTGCGTCCTGCTCATCTTCACCGCGTTTTAACGCGATATAAGGCGGCAATGGCATATGTCCGACGCTCGCAATGGCTGCATCAAGCTCCGCGCTGGCTTTCGAAAAGCTCAGCGTCACCTCGCCGCCGTCTACCTTCTCGCTCACAGTTGCTTCCAAATCGGCAAAAACCAGACGATCACCAATTTCTAATTTCTTGGCAGGTCGCGCGAAGGCTTTCCATTCGTTAGCGCCTGTTCGCATGTGAAGGGTCAAGGCAATCTTCGCTTCAATCGGCCCTTTGGGACCAGAGCGAACGCGCTTACCTTCGAGCTGTGCTGGAATGACTTTCGTGTCGTTGAACACAAGCGCATCACCCTCACGCAAAAAGCCAACCAAATCCAAAACACTATGATCACTCAAGGCATCTTCTTTATGAGGATTGACCACCAAAAGCTTCGCCTCATCGCGCGGCCGCGCAGGGCGCAGCGCAATGGCCTCTTCCGGTAGATCGAAATCAAATAAATCGACACGCATTGTCGAAAACCTTCACAATTGTCCAAAAAAAATGGCTCCCAGCACGCTGAAAGCCATCCTTAATCGTCTTATCAACCAAACTAGAGGTCGGCTGCAACCCGTGATGTGATAATTTTATCAGGGTCAGATACAGGTTCACCGCGTTTGATGTTGTCGACATTTTCCATGCCTTCAATCACTTCACCCCAATAGGTGTACTGACCGTTGAGGAATGACGCATCGCCAAAGCAGATGAAGAACTGTGAGTTCGCACTGTTCGGGCTCTGAGAGCGTGCCATAGAACAAGCACCACGGCCATGATGGCCATCGTTAAATTCTGCTGCAAGATCAGGTTTGTCTGAACCGCCAGTACCTGTGCCTGTTGGGTCGCCGCCCTGTGCCATAAAGCCTTCAATAACACGGTGGAAAACCACGCCGTCATAAAATCCTTCACGGGACAATTCTTTGATCCGGTTTACGTGGTTTGGAGCCAAATCTGGGCGCAGTTTAATTTTCACTGTGCCAGCCGTTGTTTCCATTACCAAAGTGTTTTCCAAGTCGTCCATTCTTACCACCTTTTAGTTAGTCGATATTTGTCGTCCTATTTGAAAATAGGTCTGGTTATTTTGAGACAATAGTTGCCTTCGTGATTTTGTCGCGCGTTGCTACTGGCACTACGCCACCCTGCCCTTGGCCGCGTTCAAGTGCGTCAACCGCATCCATGCCACTGATAACGCGCCCAAATACTGTGTATTGGTTGTTCAAGAAATGACCTTCATTGAACATAATGAAGAACTGCGAGTTCGCGCTGTTTGGATTTTGCGTTCTAGCCGCACCAACGATACCGCGATCAAACGGAACATTGCTAAATTCGGCAGGAAGGTCAGGTTTATTAGAACCACCAGAGCCAGTACCAGTTGGATCGCCACCTTGCGCCATGAAACCTTCTAATACTCGGTGAAAAACAATACCGTTATAAAAACCTTCAGCAGTCAGCTCTTTAACGCGTTGCACATGCTTTGGCGCAACATCAGCTAAAAGTTCAATTTCAACCTTACCTTCGGTTGTTTGCAATACCCAAATATCTTTCGCAAATGCTTGCACGTGGGCTACAGATACAAACGCCAATGAGAGGGCTGCGGCAGAGGCCGTCTTCAAAATTTTTAGCATTGAGTTTCCTTTATAACGAGAAGTAACCAGACCTATTTCAAGTCAGGCAAATTTTTGTTGGAGGGCTTTTTTGACCGATACCGGCACAAATGACGAGATTTCTCCACCCATACCTGCGATTTGACGCACAAGCGTGGCAGTAATGGGGCGAACTTCAGGGCTTGCTGGCACAAAAACAGTGGTGATGTCAGGTGCCATTGCGCCATTCATACCCGCCATCTGCATTTCATAATCTAAATCGGTGCCGTCACGCAGGCCGCGAACAACGATGGAAGCCCCCTGTGAGGCAGCTGCATCGACGAGTAGATTATCAAAGGAAACAACGTTGATCGTGGCTTTTGCTAATGCTGGCGTTTCAGCCACCACATCTGCAATCATTTGCACGCGCTCATCAAAGCTGAAGAGAGGTTTTTTACCTGGATGCACACCAATGCCAACAATCACTTCATCAGCCAGCGCAACGCTCTGCACAAGCACATCAACATGGCCGTTGGTTACAGGGTCAAATGACCCAGGATAAAATGCAATCCGTTTCATGGCCGTGGTGATAGCCTTTGTCCAATCATTCTGCAACGAAAAAGAGGGAAATTCGCCATTTCCCTCTTTGCTATTGTTAATTTTTAAACGTCACCTCGAGGTGCGTTACTCAGCAGCAGGGGTTTCATTTCCAGCTTCTGGGTTGCCATCTGGGCTACCTTCTGGTGCGCCGCCTTCAGCATCATCTTCTGCATCGTCATCATCACCAACATCAGAAATCCGCTCTACAGAGACAACGCGCTCGTCATCTGCTGTTGAGAAGACCGTGACACCTTGTGTTGATCGACCCGCAACGCGAATGCCGTCAACAGGTACGCGGATGAGTTTACCAGCATCAGTTACCAGCATAATTTGGTCACTCTCTTCAACTGGGAAGGAACCAACCACATCGCCGTTGCGTGCAGAAACTGTCATGGCAGCGATACCTTTGCCGCCACGGCCTGAGACGCGATACTCATAAAGTGAGCTTCGTTTGCCATATCCGTTGACTGAAAGTGTCAGCAGATACTCCTCAGCAGCACTCAAGTTTGCATAGCGTTCTGTATCTAGTTGACCAGATGCTGCTGCTTCATCCTCATCAGATGGCGCATCGTCAGCGACCCCTTCAATCAAGCGTTTTTGCTTGAGGTACAAGGTGCGTTCTTCCGGTGTTGCATCCACATGGCGCACCACTGACATAGAGATAACTTCGTCGCCATCAGCCAGATTGATACCGCGAACACCCGTTGAATCACGGCTTTGGAACACCCGCACATCGGTTACTTGGAAGCGAATACACTGACCGCGAGCGGTTGTGAGCAAGACATCATCATTTTCAGAGCACGGTTCTACGCCCAAAATATCCATGTCTTCGTCAAGTTTCATCGCAATTTTACCGTTGCGATTGACCGACACGAAGTCAGACATTTTATTACGGCGCACAGTACCGCGATTTGTCGCGAACATAACACCGAGGCTATCCCAGCTTTCCTCATCTTCTGGCAGCGGCATGATCGTGGTGATCCGCTCATCTGGTTGCAGAGGAAGCAAGTTGACCAGTGCCTTACCGCGCGCATTAGGAGCAGCGAGAGGCAAACGCCAGACTTTCATCTTGTGAACAATGCCGCGCGATGTGAAGAACAAGATTGGTGTGTGGGTATTTTCAACAAACAGACGGGTTACAAAATCCTCGTCTTTGAGCGAAGCACCCGAACGCCCCTTACCGCCACGTCGCTGCGCACGATACGTATCAAGTGCCACGCGTTTAATGTAACCACCGTGGGTAACAGTGATCACCATATCTTCGCGCTGGATCAGGTCTTCATCTTCAAGATCTGCACCACCTTCGAGAATTTCAGTACGGCGTGGCGTTGCGAATTCTTCTGAAATTTCAGTAAGTTCGTTCGTGATGATCGCCATAACACGTGCGCGAGAGCCGAGAATTTCAAGGAAATCACGGATCATCGCACCGAGCTTATTCAGCTCTTCATCAATCTCGTCACGACCAAGCGCTGTGAGGCGTTGGAGGCGTAGATCGAGGATCGCGCGGGCTTGTTCTTCTGACAGCATATAGGTGCCATCTGTTTCCAAGCTGTGGCGCGGATCGTCGATAAGCTCAACCAATGGCGCGACGTCTTTCGCAGGCCAACGGCGTTCCATCAATCCGGCACGCGCCGTTGCTGGATCAGGCGCATTACGAATGAGCGCAATCACTTCATCAATGTTTGCAACCGCAATCGCCAAACCAACCAACACATGCGCCCGTTCGCGCGCTTTATTAAGCTGGAATTTTGTACGGCGTGTAACCACTTCCTCGCGGAAATTGACAAAAGCGCGCACCAAATCAAGCAGGTTCATCTGCTCAGGCTTGCCGCCATTAAGGGCTACAATGTTACAACCGAATGAAGATTGCAGCGGCGAGAAGCGATAAAGCTGATTCAGCACCACATCAGGCACCGCATCGCGCTTCAACTCAACAACAACACGCATACCAGAGCGGTCACTCTCGTCGCGAATGTCTGAAATGCCTTCAACCCGCTTATCACGCACCAATTCAGCGATCTTCTCGATCATGCTGGCTTTGTTCACCTGATACGGAATTTCAGAAATAATCAGCGCATCGCGGTCTTTGCGAATTTCTTCCACTTCAACACGGCCACGCATAACAACGCTACCACGGCCCGTATTATAAGCAGAGCGAATGCCAGAACGGCCAAGAATTTGCCCACCTGTTGGGAAATCTGGACCCGGCACATATTCCATCAAGCCTTCAATCTCGATAGCAGGGTCTTCAATATAAGCCTTACACGCCGAAATCACTTCACCCAGATTGTGCGGCGGAATATTGGTCGCCATACCAACCGCGATGCCGCCAGACCCGTTGACCAAAAGGTTCGGGAATTTTGCCGGTAGAACCGTCGGTTCCATTTCGGAGTTGTCGTAGTTTTCTTGGAAATTGACTGTGTCTTTGTCGATGTCATCCAAAAGCTGATGAGCGACCTTTTCAAGACGAATTTCCGTGTAACGCATCGCCGCTGGTGGATCACCATCCACAGAGCCAAAGTTACCTTGACCATCTGCCAACGGTAAACGAAGCGAGAAATGCTGCGCCATGCGCACCAAAGCGTCATAAATCGCGCTATCACCATGGGGGTGATATTTACCGATCACATCACCAACAACACGCGCAGACTTGCGATATGGCTTGTTCCAGTCATAGCCATTTTCGTGCATAGAATAGAGAATACGACGGTGAACAGGCTTCAAGCCATCACGCACATCTGGTAAAGCACGACTAACGATCACGCTCATGGCGTAATCAAGATAAGAGCGCTTCATCTCATCAATAATGGAAATGCCTTCAACACCGCTTGGGAGATCGCCTGAAGGGTTTTCAGTTTCTTGGTCTGACAATGGTTTGCCTATCGATAGGGTTTGCCTAATGGCAAATTTTTGTAAATGTGCGCCATATCCACGACACACGAGTTGATTCCCATCAATTATAGGCTATCCTGCCCTTGAACACCAATTTTGCAACCAATCAGAGCCTATATTTTACCTCGATATTTCAATAATTTAGAAGATATCCAGAGGTAATAAAAATAAGCTGCATTGCATGTTGCTTATTTTGCTTAGCAATCGCTTAGAATCAGAGGTACCCCATGCCAATCGAATGGCTCATAAATTCCTTTACAACACTGTTTGTGATCATGGACCCAATCGGCCTTGCGCCGATATTTTTAGCCCTGACAATGGGTATGAGCAATGCAGATCGACGGGCAATTGCTTGGCGTGCGTCTTTGGTATCTGCCGTAATTTTGATTTTGTTTGCGCTGGTAGGCGGCGCATTCCTTGAAACACTCGGCATTTCCCTACCCGCATTTAGAATTGCAGGTGGTTTACTGCTGTTTTGGACCGCCTTTGAGATGATTTTTGAAAAGCGGGTGGAACGCAAGACCAATGCGGCTGAACGCACTGTCAGCAAGTCAGACATTCAAAACCTCGCGGTCTTCCCGCTCGCCATCCCGCTCATGGCAGGACCGGGCGCGATTTCAGCAACTGTGCTTATTGCATCAGGGCAAAGCGGATGGATCGGCCTTGGCTATTTGATCGGCTTGATTTTGGTCATCGTCGCGATTTGTTACGTGGTCTTTCTAGCATCGACCGGAATTGACCGCTTTCTCGGCGACATGGGCCGCACGCTGCTCTCCAGACTGCTCGGCGTTATATTGTCCGCCCTCGCCATCCAGTTCATCGCTGATGGCGTTATTGCAATTGCTGGGGCTGTTTAGAAGGATTGGCAGAATGAACCGTTTCACTCGTCCCTGTGGCTCATCACGTCCCCGTGCATTTTTGTTCGGATTGCTTCTCACTTTAATATCGCTCCAACCTGCATCCGCCGACAGCTCCTCCCCACTCCTCGCCGCCTTTTATGACCGACAAATGGCAATCATCGACGGTGTGGCTTATGCGTGGCAAGGCAACGACACGCCAAAGCGTGTAACAGATGAAGCCATCCAAGTTGGTGTCGGGCGTTCGGCTTTCTATGTGCTCAATCGTTCACATGAACTGCACCGCTATAATGATGATTTTCAACAGCCAGAACTTTTGATGAGCAGTGTTGTAAAATTTGCGGCGGGGCGCACAGGCGTGCTTGCAACAAAGGCCGATGGCTCTCTCTGGCTGATCGCCTCTTCTTCCACGAAAAGCACAAAGATTGCCGACAATGTGGACACGGCAGCCGTTGGCGATGGGGCAAATTACTACATCACGAAGAGTGGCGGCTTATTCGTCAAAGGCAAAGCACACCGAGGCCAATATGGGGATGGCAGGCTTAAATCAACCGACGAATTCGTTGAAACCGCGTCGCAAGTCTCTCAAATTACAGCCCATACAGGCCACGCGATATTGCTCAATGATAACGGCGAAGTCTTAGGAACCGGCGGCAACATTTTTGGCCCCGTTGGAAAACACGGTTTAGGCGATAAGGCTATCAAGTGGAGCAAGATAATGGGCGGCGCGAAAGGTATCGCGACAGGCTCCTCACATTCGGTGGCCATCAGTCAAGACAACACGCTGTTTGCTTGGGGCAGCGAATATGGCGTCGAACCAGTCGCGGTTATGAAAGATGTGCAGGCCGTGGCGGCTGGTTCATCGACGACCATTGCCCTGACGCAGGATGGTAGGCTTTGGCAATGGGCGCGCGGGGAAGATGCGGAGATAGTTTTGTTGGATTGAGTGGTACGGTTATGCTTGGGCCGTCTCAATCAATTCGAAGATACCGTCTTGATAAAACGTTTCGCCCCAAATGGGGTGATTAAATGCCATTATATAACGAAATTTTCCATCCCCCTCATCACGGTGCTCAGCGAACAACTTGCCTGGAGTGAGAATTGACGGCACCGGCATATTAAAGCTTAGAAAACGCAGAAAATATCCAGTGCTTTCAAAACACAAGCTTTTACCTTCGGTCCAGATGCGCATTTTTGTATGCAGCATTTTCTCTCCTTGGGCACCCACAGCATCCATCAACCCTTGGTCCTTCGTGACCACCTTTGTCGTCTGAACAAGCTGGTTACTACCATCAGGAAAGGTAAACTGCCTATGCCAACACCTTAAGCCATTTCTTGTTGGCTCCACACTCACAGTCGTTGTTACATTCTCCCCTTGTTTCCAGACAAGAGGCGCTCCCAACAATCGGCTTAAATGTGCGAATACGCCCCCAATCAGAGAGCGCCTTACACAGCCTGTTCCTCTAAACACTGTGGCTGATGGCGACGTCAGTAATCTATCCATTCGTGCGCGAACTGTCGGGTGCACATTTTGCCAGCCTCCCTCCACCAAGGAACGGAAATCATTGTGAAGGGCGCTGTCTTCAGGTTGATTAAATTGTTTTATTTCTTCAGCCGTGTGGTTGTTCAAAATCACTCCTTAAAGATCGAGCCTCTTGCTCAAGCGGTTTGTGCAGCAGGTTTTTTACAAAATACGCCGCCCCTTTTTTAACGGCAAATCTTTGCAATGGCTCAAAATACCAAACTGGATCAATTGCACGATCGAACGCAACTTTGAGTGTTACCCGCGTTTCATTTTCGCTGATGGGATCCAATGTTAGTTCAGTGCCATGAAGCTTCATATAGCTAGCAATATAGCTGGTATCTTTAATCGTAGTTTTGAAGTGATTATCTGCGACCTTTGCAAAGGTTACCTCAATATTTCCCCTGTGAGTGTTTGTTGCAAACCACCGATGATATTCAAATTCATAAGTACGAGTTTCCCCTTCGTCTAAACGAGCACTGCCGACTTTCTTAGGCATTGGGAACAACCATAGCATCCAATGCCGTTTGGCTTTCGGTTCTGCAGGTCGTTCGATCCGTCGTTTAATATCCGCAACGCTGCTCGCAATTATTTGCGTGTGTGTGACTTCGTTATAACGATTAAAAGTCGTTACATCTGTCGCACCTTCAAGGGAGACAAGGGCAACAATAAAAGGAATCACGTGAGCATTCATGGACCCTTTGCCGTAACGATAGAAGAAATAGTCGGAGATAAAGGCAATCAAAAAACCGACGAAAAATATCGGCATAAACATAATCACGCACACATAACCTTCCATCAAAACGAGTGATGAACCGAACAGAAATATCAACCCGACCCGCAAGTTATTCCAAAAGCGCCTTAGCCAAGTTGAACCATCGGTTTGAGGGGTAAAATAGTACAGAATCATCGACAGACCAAAAGGCCATGCAATGTAGAGCAAACTGCTATGAAATGTGTCCGTCCATATTAAAAAGCGTATAAAAAAAAGAGACAGCCCAAAAGATAAAAACAACTTGAAGTAAGGTGTCGCTCTATCGTGTTCCTTTAAAAACTCCATGAAACACCTTCCGATTTACATTCAAATAAATATTTATATAATCTTCAAAAAATCGCGCATTTTTTCATATTTATACTGACATGATTCAAATTCAAGGTAACCCATATCAATAAATTTGGCAAAGCTCTAAATAAAAACACTTCCAATTTATCACAAAAATTCAAACCACACAGCACCACCCTCACTCAGGCAACACCACCGTCATTTCCTCGCCACCCAGCCCGTGCACCTTATCACCAGCACGAACGGTGACGGACTTCACGCCAACAGGCACCTTGATCACATCTGAACGGGTGAAGGGTTGTTCTTCGACATGGGGGTGATGCAGGATGCGGGTGCCGAGAACTGTGCCATCTGGCGAAACCACATCCCAGCGGTCTGCGTAATGGTCCCAGCCTTCGTCGCCATGTTTTACGGTTACATCAAAGCGATAGGTATTAGCTGCGGTTTTGCTGACTTTAACGCCAACCACATCAGCTGGTCCCGCATAAGCCGACGCAGGGAATAAAGGGGCGGTTACACCAATCACAGATGCAATCAATATTTGCATTAAACGCATAACCGAACCCTCTTGTTGTAATCAGCCAACGAGCGGCCAAAATTCACTCAAAAGCAGGTCGCCTTAAAATGGAATTTCATCATCCATATCATCAGCAGGACCGCCCATTGGAGCAGGAGAACCCATAGCGGCTCCACCAGCTGCAGCGCCGCCCATTTGGCCACCGCCGCCGCCATAGCCAACTTGACCGCCGCCGCCATAATCACCACCACCGCCGCCGCCGCCTTGATTGTCGTTACGACCATCAAGCATTGTTAGGTTTGAGCTAAAGCCTTGCAGAACAACCTCAGTTGAATAGCGGTCTTGGCCTTGCTGGTCTTGCCATTTGCGCGTTTGCAATTGACCTTCAAGGTACACTTTAGAGCCTTTGCGCAAGTAGTTTTCAGCCACTTTACAAAGACCTTCTGAGAAAATCACAACACGGTGCCATTCGGTTTTATCACGACGCTCACCAGTGTTTTTATCACGCCAGCTCTCACTGGTCGCAATGCTTAGATTAGCGATAGGGCGACCATCTTGTGTACGCCGAATTTCAGGGTCCGCACCCAGATTACCAACCAGAATTACTTTATTGACACTACCAGCCATATCGACCCTCACTTATACATTTAGCCCTGTCATCATGTGACCAAGCAGAAAGCTTCCATTTGGCGCAGACCATAACAGGCCAGCCACCTCCCCGCGCCCTAGATTATCCTTTTCCACAGTCCGTTTTGCAAGCATTTTGTTCCCTTATTGTTCCTTTCTCCGCAAAAGATGATAAAACACTGTGAATCAGCGTGGAAAAATCGCAACAAAGTAACATCAAAGCCCTCGACAAAGTGGCCATGCGGCCTAAAACATCTAAGAAGAACAAACTCTCAGGATTGTGCCAGTGGCAACTTTTGCAAACGAACAGACAAGAATGATCACCGTCAAAGGCGCACGGGAGCATAATCTTAAAAACGTCGACCTAGAAATTCCGCGCGATCGGCTGGTGGTGATGACGGGTCTGTCTGGATCTGGCAAATCATCGCTCGCGTTTGATACCATCTATGCTGAAGGCCAGCGCCGTTATGTGGAGAGCTTATCGGCCTATGCACGCCAGTTTTTGGAAATGATGCAAAAGCCGGATGTTGACCAGATTGATGGCCTGTCACCCGCGATTTCCATTGAGCAAAAAACCACGTCCAAAAACCCGCGATCGACTGTCGCAACCGTCACCGAGATATATGACTATATGCGCCTGCTTTATGCACGCACAGGCATTCCCTATTCGCCAGCAACGGGCCTACCGATTGAAAGCCAAACCGTCAGCCAAATGGTGGACCGCGTTATGGCGCTGGAAGAAGGCTCACGGCTTTATCTGCTCGCGCCCATCGTGCGCGGCCGCAAAGGCGAATATCGGAAAGAAATGGCCGAATTGATGCGCAAGGGTTTCCAGCGTGTCAAAATTGATGGCGAGTTTTATGAGATCGCTGATGCACCTGACTTAGACAAGAAATTCAAGCACGATATCGACGTGGTGGTAGACCGTGTTGTGGTGCGCGATGATTTGGGCACCAGACTAGCAGATTCACTAGAAACCGCCCTTCGCCTCGCCGACGGATTGGCCATTGCTGAACTTGCCGACAAGCCCTTGCCAGCAGACGAGACAGCGGGCGTCAATAAATCCAAGAATGAGACCCACGAGCGGCTGATTTTCTCAGAAAAATTCGCCTGCCCCGTATCCGGCTTCACGATTACGGAAATCGAGCCAAGGCTTTTCTCGTTCAACAACCCCTTCGGTGCCTGCCCGCGCTGTGATGGCCTTGGCACAGAACGCCGCGTGGATGGGCAATTGGTAGTGCCTGATGAAAGCGTCAGCATGGCCAAGGGGGCGATTGCGCCTTGGTCGAAGTCGACCTCGCCTTATTATATGCAAACGCTGGAATCCGTCTGCCGCCATTTGGGCGCGAAAATGTCGACGGCTTGGGAAAAGCAACCGGAAGAACTGAAGCAAGCAATTTTGTTCGGCACCAAAGACACCGTCACCTTCACTTACGATGACGGGTTGCGGTCTTATAAGACCAAAAAGCCATTCGAAGGCGTCGTCAATAATTTGGAACGCCGCTGGCGCGAAACGGAATCGAATTGGTCGCGTGAAGAAATTGAAAAATTCATGGCTGCCACCCCATGCGAAGCCTGTAACGGCAATCGCCTAAAACCCGAGGCTTTATGCGTCAAACTTGCAGATTTCCACATCAGCCAAGTAGCGCAACTATCAATCCGCAAGGCGAAGGAGTGGTTTGACGCCCTTCCCGATCAGTTAAATGACAAGCAAAACGAAATCGCATCACGGATTTTGAAAGAAATTAGGGACCGACTGAAGTTCTTGGATGATGTAGGGCTTGATTATCTCACCCTGTCCCGCAACTCCGGCACACTTTCAGGTGGTGAAAGCCAGCGTATTCGTTTGGCTTCTCAAATTGGCTCCGGTCTCACGGGTGTTCTTTATGTTTTGGACGAGCCATCCATCGGCCTACACCAACGTGATAATGCCCGCTTGCTTGTTACGCTCAAGCACCTTCGTGATCTTGGAAACACGGTGATTGTTGTTGAACATGACGAAGACGCTGTGTTGACTGCCGATTATGTGGTCGATGTTGGCCCAGCGGCTGGCATTCATGGCGGGGAGATTGTTGCTAAAGGTACACCGCAAGAGGTGATGGCGAACCCGAATTCGCTGACGGGCCAATATCTATCCGGCACAAAAATGATTCCCATGCCGGAAAAACGTCGCAAACCAGACAAGAAGCGCCAAATTCGCGTTGTCGGTGCGCGTGGCAACAATCTGAAAAATGTAAGCGTTGATATACCGCTTGGTCTTTTCACCTCAGTGACGGGTGTTTCAGGCGGCGGAAAATCTACCCTCCTGCTCGACACACTCTATAAAGCCGTTGCCCGCAAGCTCAACAATGCTCGCGCCACACCAGCCGAACATGACCGAATTGAAGGTTTGGAGCATCTTGATAAGGTGATCGACATCGACCAATCGCCAATTGGTAGAACGCCAAGGTCCAATCCCGCCACTTATACAGGTGCTTTCACGCCAATTCGAGAATGGTTTGCCGGATTACCGGAAGCAAAAGTGCGTGGATATGCGCCTGGGCGATTCTCTTTCAACGTAAAAGGTGGCCGTTGCGAGGCTTGTCAGGGCGATGGCGTCATCAAAATCGAGATGCATTTTTTGCCAGATGTCTATGTGACGTGCGAAGAATGCAACGGAAAACGCTATAACCGCGAGACTTTGGAAGTGCAGTTCAAAGGAAAATCCATTGCCGAAGTGCTGGATATGACGGTTGATGAAGCTGTCGAATTTTTCTCTGCCTTCCCTGTCGTGCGCGACAAATTGACGACATTGCAACGGGTTGGCCTTGGTTATGTGAAGGTGGGCCAGCAGGCAACCACGCTATCAGGTGGTGAGGCACAGCGGGTAAAACTGGCAAAAGAGCTTTCAAAACGCGCCACTGGCCGCACGCTCTATCTTTTGGATGAACCAACAACTGGTTTGCATTTTCATGATGTCGCTAAGCTATTGGAAGTTCTCCATGAATTGGTAGAGACGGGCAATAGCGTCATCGTCATTGAACACAACCTTGAAGTAATAAAAACTGCCGATTGGGTAATAGATTTAGGCCCAGAAGGCGGTGACGGCGGCGGAGAAGTAGTTGCAATTGGCCCGCCTGAGAAAATCGTCGATGAACCGCGCTCTTATACAGGTCAATTTTTGAACGAGGTCTTGAAAAGACGCTTGGGAACACCCCATGCGTCTCACAACGCAACAGCAGCAGAGTGATTTTTAGACTTTATTAACAAAGTTTAGCTAATCTAATTCTAACGTATGGCGAGGTATGCTTCTGGCGCATAGCTGACATTCTTCTTTTGCGCTGCACAATAGAACTGAAGTTGCCTATATAAGGTTCAACAACAAGGCGCGAACCAATTGCGCCACCCAAGAGATACGAAGCGAGACAATCCTCCTCCCAGTCGACCTTCGTTGTTAGATGAACTATCCTCCTCCCAGTTCATCTATAAGTAAAACGCCCGCTGCATCCTCCTCCCGCAGCGGGCGATTTTTTTTGGCCAAAGCCAATTCTCCTAAACATCAAAACATTGAGCATCAGCAAGCTGAGATCGCATAAACAGTTGCGTTCATCATCGAGTGCGCATAATTTGCACTCTCTTTGACAAGCCCTCCAAATCAACGGACGCGATAATCACCATGACCGAACAATCACCTATTCACATTATCGGCGGCGGGCTTGCAGGCAGCGAAGCAACTTGGCAATTGGCTGAGCGCGGACAAAAGGTCATTCTCCATGAAATGCGCCCTGTTCGCAAAACCGACGCGCACCACACAGATGGTTTAGCCGAACTCGTTTGCTCCAACTCTTTTCGCTCAGATGACGCAACTTCAAACGCTGTCGGCGTACTTCATGCTGAAATGCGCTTGGCTGGTTCGCTGATCATGAAATCAGCAGACGCAAACCAAGTGCCTGCAGGTGGTGCTTTGGCCGTTGATCGGGTTGGTTTTTCTGACGCGGTAACAAAAGCGCTCGAAGAACATCCAAATGTGACAATTTCGCGCGAAGAAATTGGCGAACTACCGCTGGATGACTGGGGCCAAGTCCTAATCGCGACTGGTCCGCTCACCTCTGACGCTTTGGCTGAACAAATCCGCGCAAAAACGGGCGAAGAAGAACTCGCCTTTTTCGACGCAATCGCGCCCATCGTGCACAAAGAAAGCATCGACATGGATCAAGCGTGGTATCAATCACGCTATGACAAAGTCGGCCCCGGCGGAACGGGCGCTGATTACATAAACTGCCCACTCGACGAAGAGCTATACAACGCCTTCATGGATGCGCTGACAGAAGGCGACACCACCGACTTTAAAGAGTGGGAAGCAAACACGCCCTATTTTGATGGCTGCCTGCCGATTGAGGTGATGGCATCGCGTGGGCGCGAAACTCTTCGCCACGGTCCGATGAAACCGATGGGCCTCACCAATAAACATGATCCAGAGGTTAAACCCTATGCCGTCGTGCAACTGCGCCAAGATAATGCGCTTGGCACGCTTTATAATATCGTTGGTTTTCAAACCAAGCTGAGATACGGCGCGCAAGCTGACATCTTCCGCATGATACCAGGCCTACAAAACGCAGAATTTGCCCGCCTTGGTGGCCTGCACCGCAACACGTTTTTGAATTCACCGAAATTGCTCGACGAGACATTGCGCCTGAAAAGTGACCCGCGCATTCGTTTTGCTGGCCAAATCACGGGCTGCGAAGGCTATTTGGAATCGGCTGCAATCGGCATGCTAACAGGCCGTTTCATGGCCGAAGAAACACAAGGCACAACGCCAAGCTTACCGCCAGAAACATCGGCGTTCGGCTCCCTGCTTGGGCATATCACTGGCGGTCATATCGCGGATGAAGGCAAAGGCTCAAAACGCTCATTCCAACCAATGAACATCAACTTTGGCCTCTTCCCGCCAATCGAAGTGCAAAAGCCAGTTGACGGCAAACGCTTCAGAGGCAAAGAAAAAGCCCGCGCTAAAAAGCTCGCCATGGCAAACCGCGCTTTAGCCGACACAAGAGCATGGCTTGGTTTGGAAGCTTCAGAAGCGGCCGAGTAAACCGTCTTTTACTGGAATAGATTGAAAGACGTTTCAGGCGTTAGAAAGATCATTCTTGGCTCATCAGGCAACGTGTTTATCGAAACATTGATCGCGTTATCGTTGCGAGTTTCAATGAGGTGCCGACCTTGCATCTCTTCCAAATAGGACAATAAGGTGCGCTTATCATGCCAATGCATAGGCAGAATAATCCGCACCCCAAGGCGCTTAATCAGGCGGTCAATATCGTCATGGCTTAGAGTTTGAATACCGCTTATCGGCATCATCAAAACATCAAGGCGACCAATTTCTGCCAATTGCTCTTGTGATGGGTATTCATGCAATTGCCCTAAATGCCCGATGCACAACCCATCCGTCTCATACACAAAAATCGAATTTTCATCAGGCCGAAAGCCTGTTGCCTCAGAGGTGAAATCAGTTGTGACATTGCGAACAATCGTGTCATTTATCCGCACATAGTGGCGGGAAGGCTCACCATCCTTGGCCCACCCTTGGAGCACATGCTTGATGTTCTCATCAGGTTCAAACGTAAAATGTCCGGTGTGAACTGTATTCATCGTGGCAATATCTGGCAGCTGTTTTGAACCAAGAAAGCCCGTGAAATCCGTCGCAATATTCAAACCAGCAGATGTTTCAATTCTGAATGACGAATGCGCCAAATAAGTGATGGTTACGTTTTGCTTGGATTGAGCCAAAACAGTGCCATCGTTGAAGGACGCCTGCTTAATCCCATTTTCAAACTGCGCAACAGGCCTGCAAAAACTACCTTGTGAGCTTTGGGCATAAACGGGTGCTGTCCATACGGCACTAAGGGTTAGAAGTGACGCACATATTCCAGAAAATCGCATTGGTTCCTCAATTTCATTATCCAAATTATGAATTTCAGCCGCTGGGGCTCTCGGCAATAAAAACCGAGCATTTCATGCTCGTATCGAACACAACGGTATGAGAGCAAACCGCCTGCAAATTTGCAAGCATTAGGAATTTAATTCAGACAAAACAAAGGAGCATAATTAAATCAGCAGAGCATGTGACCTATATGACCACACTCAGATCCCGCCACGCCATAGCGCCCATTGCGCTTTAAGCTGAGAAAGCTGCACGGGGCGATCCAAGAGTGTATCGATATTTTTCTCAATTAACTTGAGATACGGCTCAATCATAACAACGGGAAGAAACACCGGCTTTACATCTCGTGGTAACATACGAGCCGCATTGAGTGCTTTGTCTCGGTGTTCGCGGGCAAGGTTGCTGAAATGAACGATTGCCTCACGTAAAGCGGGCGACATTTTACCTTCGGTCAAATCGTCACGCGCGGTGCCAAAGGAGGCTAATAGATCACTTGGCAAGAACACCTGCCCTCGCCTTGCATCCGCGCCAAGGTTTCGAAGTGTCACCATTAGCGAATAAGCAACACCCGCATGACCAGCAGCATCAGCCAATGCGCTTTGTTGATCACTTGATGCAATCAGTGCTGAAAGTTGAAACAGCAACGAGGTCGTCTCACCCGCATAGACTTCAAAATCTGCCATTGTCGGCATGAGATCGTGATAAAGGTCAAAAGCGCGAGCGAGCAGGATCTTGTCGAACGTTTCGCTGGATAAATCGTGCTTTTCAATCACATCAAGCAGCAAGGCAGCCAAGGGATTGGCCCGCGCATCGGCGGATTTTTCTTGAATCGCATCCCGCCACCATTGCAGGCGAATTTCGCCAGGTATCGGCTCACTCACCACATCGCGGATGCGGCTAATTTCAGCGTTAAAAGCATAGAGGATCGCTACATCTTCGCGGTAATCTGCGGGAAAAAGCAAGCTTGCCAGAAAGCGGTCGCGGTCATGCTGGCGGAGTAACTCCGTCGCCTCCGTCAAGCTGGAACGATCATGCGCCATAATCAATCAACCGCGATTAAACCGCAGCCGACCGCGCGGTTTTCGCCTAAAAGCACATTGTAAGTTCGAATAGCCGCCCCTGTGCTCATTGGATCAACGACTATGCCGCTGCCTTGAAAAAGAGCGCGGATTTCTTTGGGCATTGGCAAAAAGTCTGGACCAAGGCCGAGCAGAAAAACATCCAAGCCGCTATCACCCAACACCCGTTCAAAATGCTCAGGTGTTAGCTCGCTCGCATCTTCAATATGCCAAGCAAAAATGCCTTCAGGCAAACACAGGATAGAACCTTGATGCGACATCTCGGCAAAGCGAAAGCCGCCATTGCCATAGGCTTCTACTGGTGCGCGGCCTGGGAAATGCGCTTCGTGCATTTCAATGCCGCGCGAGCCATGGTGTTCATCCATCATACTTCAACAGCTGGTCCGGCACTATCTTCACCCTCTTTCTCAACGCGCGTCTGGTCAATTTGACCTGGACGAAGGTTCATCAAGATCAAGAACGGCGCCGCGATAAAGATTGAAGAATAAGTACCAATGATCACACCCCAAATCATGGCGAACGTGAAGGATTGGATCACCTCACCGCCGAGGAAATAAAGCGATAAAAGCGCAAGCAATGTAGTGACAGACGTCAAAGTTGTCCGTGACAATGTTTCATTGATCGCAAGGTCGAGCACCTCAGCCACTGGCCGCTTTTTGAATTTGCGCAAATTCTCACGAATACGGTCATAAACAACCACCGTATCATTGAGCGAGTAACCAACGATTGTCAGCACCGCCGCAATGGTTGAGAGGTTGAAATCGAGCTGTAAGAGCGCAAACAAGCCAATGGTGATGATCACGTCATGTGTGGTTGCAACCACAGCGCCAACAGCAAAGTGCCACTCGAAGCGGAACCAGATATAGACCAACACCGCAAACAAGGCTGCAAGAACAGCAATAGAGCCTGCTTGTGTGAGCTCTTCAGAGACACGTGGTCCAACCACCTCGACACGGCGATATTCAACGTTGTCTTCACCCAAGGAAGCGCGAACCTTCTTCACAGCCTCTTGCTGGGCCGCCTCGCCGCCATCTTGTTGCTGAATACGGATCAAAATGTCATTTGGCGCACCAAACTCTTGAACCTCAACATCACCCAAACCCAATGAACCAAGGTTCGATCTAATTTCGGCAATGTCCGCAGGACCGTCAGTGGTTTCGATCTCCACCAAAGTACCGCCTCTAAAGTCGATACCGAGGTTGAGGCCATTCACCAAGAACAGACCAAGTGACAAGACAATCGCAATGATCGAGATTGGAAAACTGAACTTACGGTCTTTCATGAATTTAAAAGTCGTATTGTCTGGAATGAGGTTCAAAATCCAACGCAATGACAGCGTTTTTGGACGTGAACGCAAAATCCATTTTGCAACGATAAAGCGTGAGAAAGTGCAGGCACAAAAGACCGTGGTGATAATACCAATAGCAAGCGTGACCGCGAAACCTTTAACCGGACCTGAGCCTAAGAAGAACAGGATAACAGCCGCGATAAACGTTGTAATGTTCGCATCCAAAATTGTGCCGAGAGCTTTTGAATAGCCTTCTTGCACCGCATTCACTGTTTTGCGTCCAGCTCTAATTTCTTCGCGAATACGTTCAAAAATCAAAACGTTAGCATCCACCGCCATACCAACGGTCAACACGATACCCGCAATACCCGGAAGGGTAAGCGTCGCGCCAAGGAATGAGAGGACTGCGATAATCAGGGAGATATTGGCCGCGAGAGCGATATTCGCGACGACGCCAAACTTTGCATAAACCAGCACCATGAAGACGATGACCGCGATCGCGCCGACAACAGCCGCGATGAAACCAGAATCAATATTATCTTGACCAAGACCCGGCCCAACGGTGCGTTCTTCGATCACAGTAAGATCGGCAGGCAAAGCACCAGCACGCAGAAGGATCGCGAACTGATTGGCGGATTCAACAGTAAACTGTCCTGAGATTTGACCAGAACCACCCAAAATCGGTTCTTGAATAGTCGGCGCTGAAACAACCTTGTCATCCAGAACAACCGCGAATGGACGGCCAACATTTTCCTGTGTAGCACGGCCAAATTTTCTGGCACCTGCTGTGTTGAAGCGGAATGTAACAACAGACTCGTTGGTTTGTTGGGTGAAGGCAGGCTGCGCATCAACCAGATCATCACCAGATACAATAGTACGGTCATCAACGAGATATTTAAAGCCAGCAGCGCGCTCTTCTTCACTGTGCGCCTCTAGAATGCTGGAACCTAACGGTGGGCGTGTCGCTTCTGCTTCAGCAACAGTGACAGATTGATCCACCATACGGAAAGAAAGCTTCGCTGTTTCACTCAACAGTGCTTTCAAACGCTCTGAATCGCCAAATCCAGGCACCTGAACTAGAACACGGTCTGTGCCTTGACGCTGGATGGTTGGTTCTGTTGTACCAAGCTCATCAATACGGCGACGGATTACTTCAACGGATTGCTGAACCGCAG